>DATEFQ010000097.1:0-24055 GCA_035280585.1 Nitrososphaeraceae archaeon | reverse complement strand
TGCTTCGCCATAGGAGGTGGCATACTTTGGATTTTTAATGCGTATCCCATCTCTGCAATACTGTGGGGACTAGCAGTTATAATAATATTAAGATTAAAAAAATCTAAACCTAGATCAAAAAAAAGATAATAACACTAACCTGCTCATGTAAATAACATCTATTATTATTTCCATTAATATCAGTGCTATCAGTGACTTAGCTCTCATAATTATTATGTTTTTTATTGTGAAATTTCGTTATTTTACTATACAAAATATTAAATATTTTTTTCCAATAATTTTTATCGTTATTTTTTCTAATTGAAATTATCTAATTTCTTAAAAGAAATCAAAATTCTAAGATAATGGGATTAATGCAAATAGAAATCGACGAATGCATTTATTGGATACTACACACTGTCGTATCAAGTGATTTACTAAAATATAATCATGTTACAGTAAGAGATGAAAATCTGGAGTTTATTGTTATTGAAGCGAAGGATTATTGTATTGACTTGGCTGGATTAACAAAAATAGAAAAAATTACAGGGATGAAATTGCTGCAAATGAAATCTTTCAAGGGAACCTCTCATCTTTGGTTTGGTAGGAAAATTAAACTAGCTCCTCAATCACATATTAGCAGATAGCTCGAGGAGAATACTATAACGCATAATTATTCTAACAAAGTTACTGCAAACTTAACCGAGTTTTCAATCAGACTAGTACCGGAGGCTGTACCCAGTATAATTACTTTTGAAGCCTAAAATAACAGGAATAACATTGAGTTTTGTCATGTATAACTCCCATGTTGCCACAGGTGGTACATTTTATATCATAATCAATCGTGGAATCAGAAGATTTTATTTTTTGCATGCATCTACCGCATACAGGAGCTTCAAGTGCAAAGCTGGATAGAAAGCCATTTCCACATTGATTACATCTAAGACTGTACATTTTTCCTTTTGGCCTCCATTTCCTAAATATTCCACTAAATCTCATATGAGCTAATTGCATTGAAAGACTTTATTAATCTACACTAATTAAGTTCTACAATCCAGGGAATGATTGTGAATATGTTTTTATCTTGTCTTTAAATAGAACTAAAATAGAAAATATCGATGTTTTAGAATTGTCGATGAATCATATAAATAAAGCAATATTTAGTGTAATTTTTATTTAAAGTAAATATACCAAACAATCGAGATACTAAATGGGTACTATGAAAATGGAAGGTGATAATAACGGTTTGAACGATTTCAAAAAATATGATATTTTTGAAAAATGGTACAGATTACAAAGTTTTCCTAATCAGGGTGTATTCAATGCCTTCACCAAGAATTACAGCGAGTACCTGGAAGATCTAGCATCGTTGAATAAGATTCTAATGGAATTTCAAAAATACTCGTCTAATTACTGGTCGCAAATGTCAAAAGCCCATTTCCAAGCGATAGGAAACCTCATTCAGAAGTCTAAATCCGATCCAAATTTAAATGATACAAATTCCGAAAAATTTAGACTTCTTGTTATAGATGCATTTGAGGAGGCATATAGTTCTCTTTTTTCATCTAAAGAATTTGCCATTGCATACGATCAAGTATACTCAAAACAACTCGATTTCGTAAATTACATTAATAAAATAGTTGAAAAAAATCTTACTTTATTAAATATACCAACACACTCAGAACTGGATGAGGTTCTAAAGGATTTAGAGGATATGAAAAAAACTTTGAGAATTATTAAAAAAAGGTATGAAAAACTCGAATAAAATAGATAATCGGCTTGGTATAAAATGACAACACAAGATAAGTATCCTCAAAAACATAATTCCATTGATTTCTCAAAGGTATCTAAGACTTTGGAGTTACTTTCTAGAGGCAATCACATCTCTGTTGGTGATACCCCAAACGATATAGTATCTGAGACAAGATTATACCGGCTCTTACATTATCGCAGTCCAGTGAAGAAGGTTTCTCATACCCCAATATTAGTTGTATATGCATTAGTAAATAGATCTTACATTCTTGATCTGCAACAAAACAAAAGCTGGATTCGTCATCTATTGATGCAAGGTTTTGATATTTATTTGCTAGATTGGAAATCCCCGACTAAAGTGGACAAGTATGTCTCTTTTGATGACTATGTTAATTGTTATATTGATGATTGCGTAGAAATCGTTCAAAATAACAATTCGGCTGACAAAATTACTCTTCATGGATATTGTATGGGTTCCTCTATGTCAGCTATGTATACGACCTTACACCAAGAAAAAATTAGGAACCTTGTTACTATTGCACCAGTGATTGATACGAGTAAAGATACAAGTGTTATAGCAAATATTTCACGTCAGATGGACATTGATAAGTTAGTATCGTCAATTGGTAATCTGCCCCCAGAAAAACTCTATGAGGTCTACTCCATATTAAAGCCATTTAAACAGGGAGTTAACAAATATTTCAATCTAATTGCAAATATTGATAATGAATCGTTTGTACAGAATTTCTTGCGTATTGAAAAATGGTTATATGACACTCCTCCAATAGCAGGCGCTACAATAAGGCAGTGGATAAATGATATCTACAAAAAGAATCTCTTATTTAAGAACCAATTCCAATTGGGAAAAGCTTTAGTAGACCTTAAGAAAATTAATGTTCCACTTCTGAATATCGTTGCAGAGGAAGATCACCTTGTATCTCCAGAGTGTAGCGTTCCACTAAATGAAGCGGTATCAAGCGAAGATCGACGGTTAATACGATTTCATACTGGTCATGTAGGACTAATTGCAAGCAGTTACTCCCAAAATAATGTTTTACCGAAAGTGGGACAATGGCTTAAAACACGTTCGAATTGACCGGTAGCGTGCTAAATTCATTGCTGTCTTGCGAACCTAATGCTTACTAAAGCTTACTAAATAAAGTCATTTGTTGAGGTTATTCTTATGTTTTCTCTCAATCGGAATCACTATTACTTGAACAAGGTCTCCATCATCTATTTTTAGTGCTTGTCTTTCTGCTTCTGGTATTGATATTCTTCCTCCGCTTTGAATTGTGGTCTTGAACATAGCATGATAGAAAGTAAGGCCCTGTAACATTGAAAAGAAATTTTGCATTGCGTCCAACTGAAGATTAGAAAACTTTTTCAAAAATTCTTTTTGTGCCTCATTAGTGCTGTCTATTGCTTTTTTATATGATTGCATATCTTCATTAATCTCCGGTTTATCCCCCATACACTAATTTTGAGAATACGTTTATTTAATACTATTGATTCCTTTTAAGAAATCAATTGCTATTTTAGAAAATAGCTCTGGTTTTTCAGTAAATGGCGTATGACCGCATCTCGGGATCACTTTAACGTTAGAATTAGGGATATTCGTGTAATCCTCAGAATATTTCACTGGAATCATTTCGTCATTTTGACCCCAAACAATTATCGTCGGTGATTGTACCTTGCTCAGTCGAGAAGCTAAGTCTGTGGTATTTCTTATTGCTAGCATGGTGGACATAAACGCATATTTTGCATTCGGAAGTTTCATTCTATCCATAAACTCAAGTATTGTTTCTTCAGTAACAGTACGTGGATCAAAGGCCATGTTATTGAAGGCTCTCCATACATTATCGTGCGTTGGATACAATGATGCCAAGATATACTCTTCTAATGTCTTAGTAGAAGTTTTCATGGTCCCGGCAGGGGAAACTAAGATTAATTTATTTATCATATTACTATCATTAATTGCAAATTCCGCAGCAACCAGTCCTCCAAATGAGGATCCCGCTATGTTTGCACTTTTCACTCCGACCCTATTTAGAAAATCTTTCAAGAATTTTACAAAGAATGGTATATTGTATTCAACGGTTGGTTTATCACTATATCCAAAACCGATTATATCTGGAACTATCATCCTAAAATGCTCGTGAAAGAACGGAATGACCTTAGACCACCTCTCAGCAGAGGCGCCTATTCCATGCAACAAAACTAATGTTTCTTCTTCCTTTGAATTCACATTGCTATATTCTAGATAACGGATCTTGTTTCCATGAATCTGAATGTTTTTCACTGGAATTTGAATGGCCAATGATCTGGAGTCAGATAGATATTTCTGGCTCCACTTTATTACCTTTTTGATGTGCTAGGACCCTCAAAGTATTAGTGGGATTGTATCTTCCACTAAATGCTTGCCGAAACATGAGATAAATGTATCTCAAATTTACCTCAATTCAGGAGCATATATCTGAGGACGGTTATCAAACAAGATAAAAATCAAACAATAATTTAATTGAGATTGCAAAGAATGTAATGCCAAGAATCAATCTTAATTTTTGTTCGCTCACCTTCGATATTAATCTTGAACCAATCTGAGCTCCTCCAAACGTGCCTAGTGACAATAATACTGCTGGAACATATTGAGGGTTTCCCAAAATTATGTGGGTCGTTAATCCAACCAAAGATGTAATCATTAAAATGAATTGAGATGTGGGCGCTGCCAAATTCATAGTCAATCCAATGATCATTATCATTAAAGGAACAAATATGACTCCTCCGCCTATTCCGAATAAACTTGAGATGAATCCAGCAACAAACGTGCTGGAATAAAAGAGAATTTTTACCCACGTCGAATTAAATGACAGCAAATTCCCGGTTACCATTGATTTTTTATAAATTAGATAAATTCCTGTCGCAATTAATATTAGAGCAAGTAGTACTTTAAAATAGCCTGGATCTATATTAGATGAAAAATAGGAACCTATAATTGCACCAGGGATCGATAATATCGCCATTTTGATTCCAAGATTGTATTGAATCTTTTTTAATTTAGCATAGGTGATAGTCGAGGAAATACTGGTGGAAGATACGGCGAAAAGACTTGTACCAGCTATCTGTGGCGGCGAAAGGCCAAGGAGCGTAAGTGCTGGAGATATTATGATTCCTCCTCCTACTCCAATCATAGAGCCTAAAGTTCCCGCAATCAAGCCAATCAATACAAAAAAAGCATAAAGGAAAAATCCTTCCAAGTCTAATACCTATCAATACCTATACGATTGCTGTAACTTTATAAATTATTTGCAAGTTTCAGTACGAAAAAGTTAGATATGGCACTGGTCTTCCATCAATATCATGAGTTAAATTTGGCTGATGTTATCCTGCTTTCAGATGGAAAAATATTATTGCAATATTTGTCAGAGATCAATAGAAGCACGATCTTTAGAAAACCACGTAATAGAATCTGGTCATATATCTAGGAGGAAAAAATTGGAAGTTCAACTAAAAGATAATGGTCAAATCTCAAGTACAAATAGATCTGTTATAGGATTCTGGAAAAAGGATTGACACTAGTAACGATTTACTATAGCATATAACATAATGCTGAATCGTCTGATATTTTATAATATTTCAGGCTCAAATTTAATATCACGTAATTTCATCTGATACTATTAAAATCCAATTTAGATGAGTTAATTTAAATATGTAATTTATTGTACCTACAGGTCTGGAAAAACAAAAACAAAAAGGTATTCATGCCGATATATTTCACCCGTTCCCTTTGATTTTAATCCATACACCGTATGGGCTAAAATTCTTTGATTATATTGCAAAGACCAGAATTGCAAAAGCATACGCAAGAGCTAATACTTACATAATGCCAGCAATAACACTTATTGCAATATTATTGATAATTAGCGGGATATCCAGTATAATTTCAAATGTTGCTGTGAGAGAGAATGCAAAAGCTATAGGCCTAAGGGGTAATCTTCTTATTCCAATAATAAATCCTATTCTGCCCCTCACGTACACCTTAGTGGCTCTAGTTATTAGTGTCTTTATACATGAGGCAGGACATGGTATTGTTGCAAGAGTATATGGAATTAAAGTCGAGTCAACCGGTATTGCTTTTGTGCTCATAATTCCTGTTGGGGCATTTGTTAACCTTGATAAGGATGAATTATCCAGAGCAACTCTAAAAGAGAAAAGCGCGGTTCTAACTGCCGGTCCACTAAATAATATGGTTCTCGCTGCGATCTCCCTTGCCTTGTTATTTCTAGTATTATCTACATTGACCCCAATCCCTTCAACAAGTGTACCAAGGAGCGGACTTGAAATAATTAGTGTCACTCAGGGTTCTCTTGCAGAGAAACTTGGTCTGACACAAGGATCCAGTATCCTTTCAATCGGGAGTACTGAAATACGAAGTCAAACTGATTTATTACAAACACTAAGATCAAATATTGGTAAACAACCTATTATCGTATGGCAAAACAAAGACGGTAATAAGATTACAGATAATTTCTCAATTCCTGCAAACATTGACCCAACTAAACCTATTCTTGGTGTAAGGACCGCTGCAGTATCTTTAGATCCAAAGTTAGCTCTAGAATTTTATAAGAAATACTTTACCTTTGATATTAACCATATAGTTCCTATACTACCCCCGCCAACGCTAGCTGAGCAATTTGTACCGTTTTCGGATTTTATGGCCCCAAAATATGAATCTAGTATTTTCGGCCCATCATTTGCAATAATTGCAAATACGCTCTTCTGGCTATGGTTTATAAATTTTAATCTGGGAATATTTAATGCTCTTCCTATTGCATTTTTGGATGGAGGCCAATTGTACGGCTCACTTATAGAGAGTAGATCCAAATTTGATAAAAAAAGTCTCAAGAATATCTCGTCAGCGGTATCTACAGTAACCATAATAATTGTAGCCTTGGCAATTTTTCTACCATATCTGCCTTTTTAAGATTCATAGTAGAATGAAGCAATGATCTTCCAAAATATATATTAATAGAGAAGTTTATTTTTACTGTGGATACCAGGCGGTAAGGAATTTAACGACTTAGCTATATCGCGTTGTGATAGTAATTGATTATCACTATTAATAAAAGCATTGTGGAAAATCAGACAGAGTATCTAGAAGAATGTTAAATTGAATAATGAAAACTTAAATGGTAATTCTGAAGATGAGAGTATTCGTCACCCAGAAAATACTATCAGAGTTGCACAGGCAATTGATCATTTATCTAACAATCAAATCCAACATGCAAAGAAATTAAGTGAAGATTTCTTTAAAGATCTAATACTCAAATCAATTCCAAAAGAATCACAGATTACAAATATAAGATTTGAAGGACCGTATGTTGCACTTTATACATTAAATCCAAAATTTTCGTTAACTGAATTGACTTATTATCTTTCATCTCTTTCGAAAAATGTTAAAAAAAGGTTTGTAGTAAGGACTGATCCCTCTATTAGATTATCAGAAGAGGAAACGAGATCAGCAGTAATTAAGATGTTACCAAGCAATGTTACAATATCTGCTGTGTTCTGTGATGATGCCACAGGTGAAGTAGTTCTTGAAGTAAATCATCCTGAATCGGTAGATGCGAATATGGTAATCACTATTGCTCAAGCAACCGGTTGGATAGCTCATACATTACGTTCTCCGCATATTCAGTCAAGTAGTATGAACATAATTCACTCGGCTCAGAAGGGCTCAGCTAAAGAAAGAAGTCTTTTCCTACAATCCTTGGGTAAAAGGATCTTCAGACCACCAGTTGTTTTGGAAAGCGAGGATTTGAATTTAAATTATGCGAATCAATCGAATAAAAAGAAATCAGAATATAGTGAGCTTAACTCTAAGGTTAGAAATAGGGAAGAAATACTTATTTTCTGTCTCGGTGGCGTTAAGCAGGTCGGGAGATCATGCTTCATTGTTGTAACTTCAGAAAGTAAAATAATGCTAGATTGTGGCATTAACCCTGGTGAGCCATTAGGAATTTCTGGATATCCAAGATTGGACTGGTTCAATTTTAATCTTGATGAAATAGATGCTGTAGTTATAAGTCATGCACATATAGATCATCAAGGGTTTTTACCGACATTATTCAAGTTTGGCTATAAGGGACCAGTCTATTGCACCGAACCGACTCTTCCTTTAATGACATTGCTTCAGTACGATTCAGTAAAGATATCAAAAAGCAACGGAACGTTTTTGCCATACGAAACTAGAGATGTTAATGAAGTTATCAAGCACTGTATAACGTTACCTTATGGTAAACCTACTGACATTTCTCCAGACATTACTATAACTTTCAACAATGCAGGACATATAATGGGAAGTGCTACCGTACATATCAACATTTTTGGAACACACAATATCCTTTATTCTGGTGATTATAAGTATGCGAGAACCCAATTATTGGATAGTGCTGTTTCAGTATATCCTAGGGTAGAGACTTTGATAACTGAAAGTACATATGGAAATTCAAGCGACATAATGCCAGATCAATCTTTAGTTTACAAGACCTTTACAGAAGCTATCAATAGAACTCTGACTGCTGGAGGGAAAGTATTGATTCCTGTTCCTGCTGTTGGAAGGGCTCAAGAGATAATGTTGGTTTTAGATAAGGAAATGAGAGAAGGACGGCTGATGGAGGCACCTGTGTTTATAGAAGGAATGATATCAGAAGCTAGTGCGATACATATGTCGTATGCACATTACCTTGGGTTTGACGTACGAAAATCGGTCTCCAACGGAGTTAATCCATTCCAATCAGAATATTTTACAGTTGTTAATGGATATGAAAGAAGGCAAGATGTTTTCAATGATGAAAATCCAAGCGTAATAATGGCCACGTCTGGAATGTTGGAAGGTGGACCGTCAGTCGAATACTTTAAGAAAATTGCCCCAGATAAGAAAAACAGTATATTGTTTGTTTCATATCAAATAAATGGAACTTTAGGGAGACGGGTTATAGACGGTGGAATATCGGAAATCAGCATGCTTGAGCAAAAAGGTAAGGTTAAGGTATTTCCAATTAAATGCACAAGCCAAAAAATTGATGGATTTAGTGGCCATAGCGATTTTAACCAGATAATGAATTTTACAGCAAGAATAAAACCAAAAAAAGTATTGGTAAATCACGGGGAAAGATCGAAATCAGATAACGTGGCAAGCAATATTTTTTCAAGGTTCAAGATAAGAGCCACTGTTCCAGATAATCGTGAAATAATTAAATTGAGATAGCACGCGCTAAGTTCGTAAGCAGGTTATAAGATCAACTCATCAATGAGTCAATTAAGTATGTTTTGTTCAGTATCTTTTTAGATATGTGGGTATAACTATAATTGTAATTGGCTATTAGATACAAATGTATTAATTGTAATATTGTACTAAGCGGCGAGGGTGCATCTAGGCATTATCTTGCTAACCCTACCCATAAACTCGAAAAATTACCTCCCCAGTTAAAGCAAGCCAAGAATATTGATTCCTCTTGACTTTAGCAACGGAATTATTCTCTTATGCTTTCTAGTGTTGAGACTACCTGCCAAAGCAGTGTGCGTATATGAGATTGCATTTGTGGATTCTGGGTAACGCTATCAAGCATACTTATAGTATTTGCCGCCCTAACAGAAATGGATCCATTTTTCTCATCTTTTATTCCAGATAAAATCTCTCTTACAATATTTCTAATATTTTTCTGAATATTGTTATTCCTAGCTATACTGTCCAAAGTGCTAATCGCATTTGCAAGCCGTTCTTGATTTTCTTTGTCTCTTATTTCTTTCTTTGAAGCCATTGTAATAACACTCTCCACTTTTTTTACCTTACAATGCGGTGACTTTTGAATGTTTTTACAATCTTAACTTATTTTTATAATAAATCAAAATTTTGTTATACAATACTAATTAATATCATCAAACCTGTCCTAATCACATGTCGGAAGCCGATGCTACTACAAAGAAAAGCATATCGCAACCGCCACTTGATTTACTTTTTAATCCTTCAGTATTATCAAAGAAAGATGTTTGGCAAATAGATATTTCATTACTGTTGGAAATGTTGCTAAAGCTAATCCATAATAGTGGAAAAAAAGACCTGCGAATGTGTGGAATTGCTGCACTATCGTCCTCTCTAATTTATAGGTTAAAGGTCGAGAGCATTTCAAGATTAGAAAAAATCTCTAAAACCAAGAGGGGAATAGATGTTGTGGATATCAAGCCTATTCCAAATTTAAAGCCATTTGAAATTCCTTTTAGGGTTGAACCTACTTATCCAGTGTCATTAGAAGAGTTATTGCACGTACTTGAAAATATGATTATTGGCTTAGCAAATCCGAAATCTAGAAGAAATCAACTCAATCTGGAATCTGTGGAATCATTCAACTTTGATGATTACTTGGTAAAGTTTGAAAAGGTTTTGCAATCTTATGAGGATATGATTTTTGATATAGTAACCGCCGACAAATCGGTTGAATTTAAGAATATTACATTAAAAATGAACCCAACTGAAACTGTTCGGTGCTTTCTGGCTCTCCTATATCTTGCCATGAAGAGAAAAATATTTCTTCAGCAAAATGATGAACAAATATTTATTTCGATAAACGAAAACATTGATTAACAAAGCCTAATTATTTGAATCAAGGTGCCTCAGTCACTCCCTGACGCTGAAATCACTGCTAGAATTGAAGCGGCCTTGTATGCTGCCGGGAGACCACTATCGATTAACGACCTTATGAGGGCTGCGGGAATTAATTCAAAAGAAAAAATAGACAAATTATTAAATGAACTAATTAAGAAAACGCATAATGTTTTGAGTGCACTAGAGATTGCACAACTTGATGACGACAAATTTGTATTTCAAGTAAAACCCGCATACATGCCACTTATTAGACGATTTGCCCAACAACCCCTGATCCCTGCGGGCGCTCTGAAGACTTTATCATTTATTGCGTACGAACAACCTATTACGTCAAAAAGATTAGTCCAGATTCGGGGTAGCCAGGTTTATACTCATCTCAAAGAGCTTCGCGCACATTCATTTATTGAGTCGGAACGTTTAGGACGAATGAAAGTATATAGAACCAGCAGAAAATTCCAAGAATATTTTGGAATAAATGATCTCAACGTACTCAAAAGCAGAATGATTGCAAAATAATTTCTATTATGACTAGATAGAAACCCTCTTAATATGGATTAAATTCATTAATGGAAAGATGAAAAAATCTATAGAAAATCTATATGGCCGAAAGTACACCGGCGGCCGAAAAATTTCTATGCGAAATAGACGCAAATTTGAAATAGATAGATACCCTAATGAGGCCATTATTGGCAGCAATCTCAAAGTAAAAAGAAGAGTACGTGGGAATAACAGCAAATCGGCCCTTAAAACTGTTGAATTTGCAAATGTATCTATTTTAGAAGACAAAAAAACCACAAAGTCAAAGATTTTGAGAGTTATCAAAAATGCTGCTAATAAGGACTATGAGAGAAGAGGAGTAATTACAAAAGGCACAATAATAGAAACTGAATTGGGACTCGCAAGAGTGGTCTCAAGACCCGGTCAGGTGGGTCTCATTAATGCTACTCAGCTGAAAAAATAGGGACACATAATTTACTAGTTTCTTTTAGATACCGTACTTTAGTGTTATCGTCACTAAATTCTGAGTTAATGATTGTAAAAATTGCCAAAATCTTAAAGCAGGGCAGCTATTTCCTCAGCACTGTATGATATTATGAAATCTGCTCCCGCTCTAATCATACACGCAAAATATCCTAAAACCCACTCATATTCATCGAGAAGGCCAATTCGTGAGGCAATTTTTAACATAGTATATTCACCGGATACATGATGTACAGCAATTTTACACTTGAACATGTCAAATACTCTATTTACCAAATCTAAGTTTCCAAAAGAAGGTTTTATTGTTATTATATCTGCTCCTTCAAGTAAATCCAATTCTACTTTTTTTAAAATCTCGCGGGAATTACTATATCCAACTTGATACGTTGACTTATCAATTTTTGAAAATTTTTTGAATGTGGTAAGTCGAAAAGGTGTATAAAGATCTGAAAACTGTTTTGAGAATGACATTATTTTAGTTTTGTTGAATCCATCATTGTCGAGTTCTTTTCTGATGGACCATACCAATCCGTCCATCATCGACGACGGTGCAATAATGTCTGCACCAGCTTCAGCATAACTAAGAGAAATTTTTGACATGAGTTTCAAAGTCTTATCGTTGTCTACATAGTTATTTTGATTTAATAACCCACAATGGCCTGTTAGATTATACTGACAAATGCAGACATCTGCAATAATTTGGAATTTATTGTCAAAGTTTTCTTTTATAGTTTTCAGGGCGGTTTCAACTATTCCTTTGTTATTCGATGCTTGTGATCCGGATAAGTCGTGAATTTTGGGCATCCCGAAAATAATTATCTTATTCAGGCGTAGTGCGAGAATTGATTCCAGTTTGTCTATAAGGTTTTTTTCAGATACGATATGGAGCCCGCTGTTATAAGATGCAGGACTGTTTCCTATAATAATTGGAGTAATCAAATTTTTTGTTTTTAATAGGGGTTTAGTGCGCATACTGTGGGATGGCAATTCTTAGACGATACAATTTTTAAATATATTCATGTTTGTTGGATCCGAAGTATACTTACTCTAAACATCGGTCCGAGGTATCTCAAGAGTAAAATATGAAACCATGTAAATTAGAAGAGTTTGACCAAAGTAACCGTTGGAATTCCATCTTACAACGAAGAATCAAATATTAAGACAATTTTGGAGAGTTTAATCTATTCAGATTTAGAATCAATTAATCTTTCTGAAATTATCATCTCTGATGATTCAACTGATGATACCCCAAACATTGTAAATCAATTTATGAAAAATCATTCCAAAAAAATAATATTCCTTCATAATGACAAAAGAAAAGGCGCTGCAAGTGCCTGGAACGACATAATACAAAATGCGAATGGCGAAATAATCGTGCTCTATGATGCTGACGTGATCCCAAATCCAGATTGTACACTTGAATTGGTTAATAAGATCAACGATAAAGTTGGTATATGTGCTTCTAACCCAAAAGCAATTCCAAGCAAAGCAATCCCGGCTCAAGGGACAATTTTTGTAGGCAAATGGTTAGAATCAGTTCGAAAAAGGCAGCTTTCTCAATACACTGTGATGGGGAGAGGATTATCAATAAGATCCGATGTTGCTAAAAAAATAACTATTCCTGAAGCTCTAATAGCAATAGATCTATATTTACAGAACAAGGTTATAGAAATGGGTTACGATGTAGTTTTTAATCCCAACGCAATTGTCCAATTCAAACCTGCAAAGACATTCGTAGATTTTTCTTCACAAGTCATGAGGGCGACAAACGGACACCGTCAGCTAAAAGGACTAGGCTATTCGATTAAAAACCAGCTTTCCCTCGGAGTAGCAATTGGAGAATTTATTCATATAGCAATGAGAAACCCCACAGAAGCACTTTCTACCTGTTTATGCTATATCATGATTCCGTTCTTTGCCACTAGGGGTAAAAATTTTGACAATATATTATGGCATATTGCTGAAAGTACAAAATAATACTCCATCTTGCGATTGAAATTTCCGAACCTTGAGTCAGAATTAAATTGTCAGTTACAATATAAAAAATGGTATAAATACTGCTGTATAATTAGGATTCTAGAGAATTGAGCGAGAATTTAATTGATTCCTGTGGATATGTTTGTTATCCTAGGGACAACAATGCTCAAAATTTGATTGAATACTGTAGGAATTCTGATGTTGTTAAGGATTTGTATTTTGCAACTGCGACATTCGCATTTGAGAGTAAGCCGTATTTTCCAAATAATTCTAATCAATACATCCTTGTGAAATATGATGGTTTCGACAAAACATTTGCAGGTATTCCAAAATATCAGGACCCAAGCAGTTCACTATTTCTCTTCAATAATCAAACAGAATTATTCGAAAAATATCACGAAAAAGTAAGTTATGTCTCAATTTATTATACTAGATATGATCACGATAAACATGAATTAAGGGAAATCGCAGGTATTCTCGCAAGAAAAGATATGGTTGTGAGTGCAAATTTAGGAAATTTAAAATTTATCAATAATAAAAAACTGCCATTTATTTTTCCACACGCTGACAACATCATTATATTGGAAGTGGAGGGTAAAAAAAGCCATCAAAGCGATCAGAATTATTGTGAAAAAACAAGGAGAGATGTTGCAAGGAAAGGGATAGCTCTAATTAATCTTGTAAGCTTTTCTATCTTGGAAAAACTAAGATAAACTAGTTCTGACCAGAACCGTTAAATATGAAATAATTTTCTATTTTTTTCGACTGATATTGAGCAAGCCAATGGATCTGGGAAGCCTAAAAGTAGGTTCTTATATCATTATAGACAACGAACCATGCAGAATCGTCTCATATGATCATAGTAAACCTGGAAAACACGGTTCAGCGAAAGCCAGAGTTTCTGCGATTTCTGTTTTCGATGGATCAAAACATAGTTTGGTCTCTCCTGTTTCTGCAAGCGTGAGTGTTCCACTTATCGATAAGAGAAATGGTCAAATCATTTCCATTTCTGGACAAACTTATCAAGTAATGGATCTTGAAACTTTCGAAATGTTTGAAACTTTATCAGTAGAAGAGGAAATAAGAGAAAAAATTGTTCAAGGAGCGGAAGTGGAATATTGGAAGGTACTTGAAAGGGTAAAAATAATCAGAATAAAAAGCTAGATTTACGAATCCTGTAATCTCACGAATTGATATGCTTTATTCAAAGTATTGAATATTATGATTGATGGATCTGTTTCGATAATTCCATCGATATTTGGAAAATCTTTATGTGCGGAGCCGGGATTTAACACTAGTGTATTGCCTATTTTATCATCACGTTTTATATGACTATGTCCACAAATTACTAAATCATATAATTGACTTGCAATAATAGCTTGTGTTAACTTGTTATCTGTTCCATGATATATGGCAATTCTTAAACCGTCTAGTTGTAGGGTCCCAAATTCACCAAACAGCTCTCCACCAATATCATTGAAATTCTTTAGCAAGCCTAATTTTTCACCATCGTTGTTGCCAAGTACTCCTATCAATTTTCCATTGAAGTTTTTAAATTCCTTTACCACGCCAGGGAAAACATAATCTCCTGCATGAATCACATATCTCACTTTTCTTTCATTAAATACACTTAGTGCTATTTTTAGGTTTGATACATCATCGTGTGTATCAGAAATTATGCCGATGTCCATTAGTTAAGCGGGTACTATGAAAGGCGAACATCCCAATAAATTAATCTATCAAAAACATAAAGCAATTTATGGCACGCCAAGTTAATTCTTTATTAATCATCGTACTAAGTCTCGCTTTTTTGGTTCCTTTTGTTTCTCTTTCTAAGTTTGAAAACAAACCAAATTATGAATATGCCTATAACGGAAGCTGATACTAAGTCAAGATATACTGCATATTTGTCAATGTTATTCCAGTTATCTCCTAATAAGATACCAACATAAGTTAACATTGAGTTCCAAACAAGGGAGCCAAGAAATGTATATATTGTAAACTTTACAAAATTAGTTTTGCCCACACCACATGGGAGTGATATATAAGTTCTTATTGCCGGTAACAGTCTACAAAAAAAGGCAATTTTATCACCATACTTCTGAAATAGCTCTTCAGTGAGTTCAAGATGGCTTTTTTTAAACAGTATGTATTTTCCATATTTTAAAATGAAAGCCCGTCCTGCTTTTAAGCCAAGGTAATATGTTAGGATTGAACCAACAAGATTACCGAGGGTACCCGCTAGCACTACTCCTATTGAACTAAACATCCCTTTACTGACCAGAAACCCAGAAAAAGGCATAATGATTTCACTTGGTATAGGGATTAGAGCACTCTCTAATATCATCAATAAAAAAATTCCAGGGTATCCTAAACTGGATATGAATGAAATAACAAAGTCTATGATTGGTTTTAGAATTTCAAAAGTGATTGACAATTAAATGTTAAAAAATCGACGGCATAAATATCTCTTTATTTTTCACCAATGGAAAATTAATATTAAAAATTATGTGCCGGAGGCGGGACTTGAGCCCGCGGCCTTTCGATTATGAGTCGAACGCTCTGACCAAGCTGAGCTACCCCGGCGCTCAGCCTCTAATATAAAATGATTTTTTGAACATAATATATTTGATTCAAAGTGCGGGTCCTTTTATCCTTAATTAGGTTAATGCCTCGTTAAATCCTTTTTACTTAAAGAACTAATCACAATACCTTTTTTTGACAAGAAACACTTTAATTTAGATCTCTAAATTTTTTAGAACATGAAAGACGCTGTAAAACGGGGAATCGTGAAGACAGTAAATAACGGTATCAAAGTTATCCGAAATGGAAGAGGCTATTCTAAGAGTGAACTAGTTCAATCAGGAGTAACAGATATTCGTGTAGCACGAAAGCGAAAGATACCGATAGATCCTTTTCGAAAAACTACTCATCAAGAGAATATCGAGCAACTCAAGGTTATTTTAGGTGGAGAAAGTCCAAAAACTGAAAGCAATGCAAAACGGAAGAGAGCAAGAAAGAGGACCAAACAATCTCCTTAAATTTGGTCGGAGTTGAACCGGTTATGTCACTTTATGTAAATCGATAAAATGATTATCTAGATTGGCTTAGCGGATCGAGGATATATATAAATATATCCTCTCGATAATATATTCATGACAAGTTCCTTAGTTTCAGAAAGCATTTCTTCGCTCCTCTCGTGGCCAGTAGGAAATATAATGAATAATGATGCGATTATACTAGAGGCGGATAGGACTCTAGATGAAGCACTAAAGAAAATGAAGGAAAAGAATCAACGCAGCGTACTAGCTTCGCACTTGGGGGAGGTAGTAGGAATGGTTAGCAAAACAGATATCCTCTATAAGGTAACGTCCGAAGGAAAGAACCCTTCAAAGATAAAACTAAGGGAAATAATGACATCTCCCGTCCTTGCAGTCAATCCACAAAATACTATAAAAGATGCTCTCACAATAATGAATAAGCGTAATGTAAGACAATTAATGGTCCACGCATATTCCGCAGTTCTTGGAATAATTTCGCGCGAGGATATTTCCAGAAAAATGGAGGAAATTGCTCTTACATCCGTAGATGAGGTTCTCCATGGAAAACCTGTATGTATAATCGATACTAAGACAATAGAATATGTAAAAGATTCTAGTAAGGCAAAATTCAGTTGCGCGTATTGTGGCTCTCCATTTGACACAAAAGAAGGTCTTTCAAAGCATATAGACAGGCTTCACAATGAGTCCGGAATTTTGGAAGGAGATGTTAGGCATTTAATGGAATGATGTCCTTGTTCTTTATAAATTCTTTTCATTGAGTGATCTAATGTATTTGTAACTAGTAACCCCTATCTACGCACATAGCAAAATACAAATGAATCTAACTCCCGATAATTAGACCAATCATTTTAAATGTATTAGTTAGTGGGGTATACTCCAATTGGCCAGTCCCATTTCTAACCATGTTCTAGAACTGATGTTTATTAACTAAATTGAATTTATGAATTGAATGTTATTCTGCTTCATCTGCATGGTTAGGTAATAATTTCATTATGAAAGCTCCATTACTTAAAAAATAAAAATAGCATAATGGAAAAATTCATTCTCATTTTTTGAGTATCAGGATCACTATTATTTACCCTGAAGACACAACATGTGAACCTGATAATTTATTAGTATTTTTCTTGACCTGTTCAAGTGTCAAGAAATTTCAAGATTTACTATAATTGTATCATAGTTCTCGTATGCCTTGTTTTATTTGTTAACAACGGGTTAATTTATGCCCTATCAAACGACACTATTTCGAAAAGCTCATCACCTAATCCCCTATCAAACGGCACTATTTCGAAAAGCTTATCAAGCGTAGCAAATCCTTCCCCAATTCAAGAAAATGGACAGAATAAGCAAGGTTCCGCAAGTGCTTCATCGTCTATAACTGAGACGGTAAATGAAGTCTTATCTGGTTCAATCGATGGAATGATAGGGGATACCGTAACCATGCTTAGTCACGGAGCGAAAGCGGGTAAGGATCCTGCAAAAAATAGTGTTGAGCAAGAATTGCCTTCAAGTCTTACCCTGGGAAAAAATAATTCTACTATGCTAAAGGATACTCCTCACAATGAAAAAATAGCAGGAAACCTTAGCAACAATACTTTTAACATATACAAACAAAATAAGATAATTAGCAAAAATACTTCAGATCCTGTGAATGAAATAAAACAATCTGCACAGAATTCTTTGTATAATGCAACTATAGTACAGAGTTTTGATAATAACAGTCTTACTAAATTACACACTCAAAATACCCTAGGTGAATTAGTTTACAAAATGAAGAATATACTTGATATAGACCTCTTCAAATAGTTTATAATACTACATTTTATCATCAACTCTTCTAATTAATACGCCAGATTATTTCATAAACATACTATGTTAATATTATTTTAGTAACGTTATTTAACACAGTATCAAAACCTAGATAGTAAATTATGTGTTAGAGCAAGTTCGTAACATTACAATAATAAATAATATTCTTAGAAAAATCTCAGATTTATAAGATAAAAGTTTCGAATGTACCTCGTTACCCTTTTAGTTATATGTGTAGTAATATTACCAATCATGTTTTAAAAAAACACAAATATGTTAATAATGTAATCCTAAAATTCTATGTTATATTTTTAATTTATTTAAAGATATTTGAAAACCTTATATTCTTTATATATTTAAGTCAGAACATGAAGCGCATTGAAGCAATTGTTCATAGCGAGAAGATACCGGAGTTAAATGAAGAGTTAAAAAAAATAGGACTTAGCGGATGTACAATTGTAGACGGAAAGGGCAGGGGTAAAGGTGAAAAACCTGTAGTCCAATCTGGCCGTGGCACGGGAAAATACACTTCGGAATTTTCAGCTAGGGCAAATCTATCTACTGTTGTGGATGATTCAGAAGTTGATAAAGTAGTCAAGGCCATTTTAGATACTGTAAGTACCGGTTCTCCGGGTGATGGAAAAATTTTCGTCTCTACAGTTGCTGAGGCGATAGACATAGGTACTCAAAAAAGGGGAAACGGGGCTCTCCAATAAACATTTCTTGATTTTTGAGTTTATATAACATCTACTCCAGATAAATTCAGTTGTGTTTTATTCATATTCAATTTCAAACTGATATTTGCGATATCAGAAAACGGTAGATTGTTTGATTCAAATTCAGCTAGACAAATAAGACAAACATATCACTTTTAAGTTAGATGGCAAAAATATTTACTTATTAATGGCTATTGGCAGATACATTAGACTATCAAGAATTCTAAAGAATGGTAAAATGCTTTGCATTCCTATGGACCACGGTATAACAAACGGGCCGATCTTCGGATTGGAGGATATTTATGAGTTTATTTATAAATGTGAAAAATCTGGTGTTACAAGTATTATAATAAATAAAGGGATTATCAAATCATTGCCACGGCCTCCAAACATGGGCGTGATTGCGCATTTATCTGCTAGTACCTCACTAGGGATTTCACCTAATAAGAAAATACAGATGGGAAGTGTCGAGGACGCGTTAAGACTTGGCGCCGATGGAATTTCTGTTCACATAAATATTGGCGCTAAAGAAGAGCCCGAAATGCTTCAGAAACTCGGGATGATTTCTGATAAATGTAATGAATGGAACGTTCCGTTAGTGGCGATGATGTACCCTAGAGGAGAGAACATTAAGGACCCATATGATGTTGATATAGTTTCTCACGTGGCAAGAATTGGCGCAGAAGCCGGAGCAGATATTGTTAAAACTGTTTACACTGGTGATAAGGATTCTTTCAAAAAAGTTGTTAGAACATGTCCTGTTCCTGTGGTTATTGCTGGGGGACCAAAGACAAATACGGATGAAAACATATTGGAAATGTGTGACGGTGCCATGCAAGCTGGCGCAATTGGTGTTACCTTTGGACGTAACATATTCCAACACAAGAATCCTCCACAGATACTCAATGCATTGTCAAAAATTATCTTTAATGGTGAAAAACCAAAAGAGGTATTAAGGAATATTGTCAGCTCAAAAAAATAAAGAACTAATAGTGAAGCCCCTTGTGGCAAAAGAAAAACTAAACGATTTTTTGTCCAAGGTATCCAATGTGTCTTTGATATATAGTGATCCTGCGCTTATATCAAACAAAAACTTTAAAACTATATTTAATTCTGATAGGGCAGACTTTGTCGTAACCCACACTTTAGATGCCTTGAAGGAAAACAAGAAAAAACTTCAGAAAAGTATAGGCTATTCCAAAATGATATCAAGTAATGAGGATTTGGAAGAAATTGTGGTCGCTTCCAAATATGGCGCAGATTTTGTAATTGTTGAGGCTATTGATTGGAAAATTATTCCTTTAGAAAATCTCATAGCAAAGCTTCAAAAGACGAGAACAAAAATATATACAACAACAAAAAATTCAAATGAAATTAGGACGATGTTCTCTGTTCTAGAACAAGGCGTTCATGGAGTTATATTGGAAACAGCAGATGTAAACCAAATTGAAAACTCACACAAATTGCTTGATAATCCTAATTTCAAGCTTGAATATGCAAGGATTTTAGAGTTAAAGGATGTAGGGATGGGCGAGAGAGTATGTGTAGATACAGTATCAATGATGACTATTGGTGAAGGAATGTTAATAGGTAGTAAATCAAATTTCTTGTTTCTGGTTCACAATGAATCTGTAGGATCTTCATTTACCTCACCCCGACCATTTAGGGTAAATGCGGGTGCTATTCATTGTTATACTCCTGTCTCCGATGGAACTACAAAATACTTGTCAGAGCTTGAAGCTGGAGTGGAAATCCTAGTAGTGGGTAAGGACGGAAGTAGTAGAAAATCAACTGTAGGGAGATCGAAGATAGAATCTAGGCCCATGAGAATGGTAAAGGCACAAATAGGCGACTCTAAAGGATCTGTGATTTTACAGAATGCCGAAACTATCAGATTAATTGCAAAGGATAACGATCTGGTATCTGTCACTGATCTAAAAATTGGCGACGAAGTCTTAGTCTATACTAAGCCCTCATCTGGAAGACATTTTGGTATGCCAGTAGATGAATTTATTTTGGAAAAGTAATTGAATAATAAATCCAAGCTAGTTATCTCTTGGATTGAAAAGCATCCCATAAGGACTAGTTTAACTAAAAAATATCGAAACAGTATTGTCATAAATCATTGAACACTTAAGCTCAAATAAAGTAGCTATCAATTATGAATCAAATGGTTTACAATTATGGCTGATTTTTTTTGAGAAGCGTTCAAAAATACACGTCTTTATTACAAACGAGTGAAATTTGAAACCCTCCACAAATCCTACTCGTTGGCTTCTGTTCAGCTATTATTCAATGAGAATAAGAATCACATAATACTATGAGAAATTGTCATACTTACTAGATAATTCAACTAATTTAATTTATCATGAAGTTTATTTTTTTTAAGTATGAAGGATATGGATTGAAATCTAAAGAAAATATAGTTTCATGTTACTCGAATTCCATAATTCTATTATCCAGGGAGATTGTCAGCAAGTGCTTTCAACTCTATCTACAAATTTCATTCAGCTTACAATTACTTCTCCACCTTATAGAAACGCTATAGACTATAAAGCCCATGTTGATAAAAATGGATATTATCGTGGAAAAACGAAAAAAGAGACTTCCGAGTACGTCGAAGAAATGGTACAAATTTTTAATAATGAAGTTTATAGAGTAACTAAAGAGGGTGGTTACTGCTGTATAGTAATTGGGAATGAAGTTGTAAATGGTACAATTATTCCTCTACCCCACATGTTATTATCAAAATTAGTCCAACCTTTTGGAAATTGGAGCCTTCATGAAGAGATTATATGGCACAAGGTTACGGGCGGTACGAATAGATATGGATCTTTTGTAATTAATCCGTACCCAAAATATTTTCGGGCTAATATAATGCACGAATTTATCCTTGTTTTGAGAAAGGGGGATGTAAATAGTGGAAGAACAAACAGACAGGAAGTACTTCCAGCCACACATGAAGAGTTTACAAAAGAGATCGCAAACTCAGTGTGGCATATTGCACCTGTTCCCCCAGGACATATCGAACACCCTTGTCCATTTCCGGAAGAGATTCCATACAGGCTCATGAAGCTCTATTCGTACGAGGGTGACATAATTCTTGATCCCTTTAATGGCAGTGGACAAACTACTAAGGTTGCTCACAATTTCTCTAGGCGATATATCGGTATAGATTTAATGAGCGAGTATGTTAATTTGGCCAAATCACGACTAAATAAAGAATCACTCCATATTAGACCCGAGGCATTAATAGCTAAATGGCAAAAAATTCGATCACATTATTTAGCAAATCAATAGATTCATTTTTATTCAAGATCGATACGACCTGATACTTACACAAACTGGGGTTAGTATCTAAAAATTTTGTTTGATTCCCAAAATTACAATTATCGACTAAATCTCATAGCGAAGAGATGCATTCATTTTAAACCAAGTTCGATGAAATATATCCAATTCGTATCCCAAATGGAATTAAAGTTTTTGTTGTCTACAGTTTTTTAATTAATGATTAACTTGAGTTACAGCCGGACCTTTTATAGACTTTTTTTGGACTTAGGTTGTCCATTTGTATCATCAATTATATGCTAAAGTTGTTACATTATGCTTAATGCCAATATTATTGCTCATTTTAACGGCACATATTCATGCAGAATTACAAAATCATGAGATTGAGATTATTCCTCCATCCATAGATAATAAGAATAATTTCGTCAATATGAATATGACTAGTACCGTGTCTAATAATTCTAATTCGTCTCATACTCTATTGGGGTTATCAAATTCAGATCCGAGCACAAAAACAAATCTATCATCAAAGAAAAGTGATGTTTTCTCAATTTATGATTTTAACCCTGTTCCTCAAAAGGCAGGAATAAATGGATCGAATTTAGGTGATTTAGAATTCGGCGAATCCAATAGGACTTACTGGTCTGATAATAATATGCATAACAATAATTTTCAAAAAAACACAATACTACCATCAATACTTGGAATGGATTCAAACCGAAATTCCACCAACGTCTTGAACTCTAATAGGACTCTGTTCGCTGATGCAGGAAAGGATCAGACCGTCAATGAAGGTGCCCCAGTAATATTAAATGGCAGTAACAGTATGAGTAAAGATAGTATCATCTTATTTTATACGTGGAAACAAATTCCCAATCCCACTATAACAATCGGTAGCGCAAACACCGCGATATGGTCATTTGTTGCTCCTATGGTTTCTACCGATACCACATTAACATTTGAACTCACTGTTACAGATAACAAGGGAATGACTTCAACAGACGATGTTAATATTATTGTTAGAGATGCAGGTACGATACGGAATGAAAAAAACATGAGCAATCAAATAATCGAAGGAACCAACCAAGAAATCAACCATACAATGACTACAATTGAACCAAGAAATTTGGTAATCCAAACTTTGGTAGATAAGAATCCCATCTCCAGGGGAGAAAAACAAATCATAAAGATAGATTTGTTTGATGCCAAATCTGACGATAAGGTAAACAATGCGACAATAAAAGGACAGATAATGGATTCGGCAAAAAAAATCATAAAGAAATTTTCAATGAATAATAATAGTGTCAACGTATTACTAAATATACCAAAAAAAGCAAAAATGGGAAACTCAGTAGTGAGTGTGAACGCCAGCGCACCGGGGTACATGTCCTCGAATATGGACACAAATTTCAGTATCAAATAAAATAATTCGATTTATGTGAATTATATCCCAGATATTGAAGCCCTAGGTTTTCCTTACAACTAGAATTATCAAAACTTCTCGCATGTCCAAAAAGTAAACTTTGTACTCTCAATAGTAACATGCTCTATGTGTGAGTATACAAGCTACGGCTTTTGGATATACATTAATCTCATCAACGCCTATACTGTGCTAAAACTACGAATCTTACTAATTACCTCATCACTCAATTTTAAGGTGTATGCCGAAGATTCAGTGTCTGAGTAGTGAGATAATTCTTCTAAAAACTTGGTCTTATCTTTTCCCCTCTCATAGAGACCTCCCGATTCCTTAATACAAAGAGGAAACTTTTGCATTTTCAATCCCGTCGAGTTTAGAAAATTTATAAAAATACGATAACCGTCAACATTAT
>DATEFQ010000096.1:0-14261 GCA_035280585.1 Nitrososphaeraceae archaeon | reverse complement strand
TACATTCTGTGCATAGTATTTTTGTTCGACGACATCAGGTTCAAGTGGTGAGAACTCTTTAGTTTTGATCACATTCGTATATGAATTTTGAGGGACAGTTGCGCTGTTATTTAAACTCAGAACAGTTGCCTTGTCTTCTGCGATACCCTTAGCAAACTCTTGATTATAAGTAATCCCTGCCTTAGGTTCTGCTAGCATTATTATTCCAGCCTTGGCTCCCTTAACTCCGGACTCCCAGGAACCTTCATGGGGGTTTTTCTTGCTAGTAAGATCAGTTGTATCCTCTCCCATATACCATACATTTCCTTTGTCATCTTGCGCAAACCAATCATTAGTGGTCTCTTCTAATTTTCCCTTTACAAAGACACTGTCATTAACCACACGTGTTGGTATCCCCTGAACATCTCTTGAGTCATTGGTGATTGTGACAATGTCCCGCACAGGCTTTCCATCGTCATCAGTCCCATTGTAACTCATTATAGTCCCCGGCTTCAAAGGATAATACTTGTTGTCTATTTTCAACGGATTGTGAAAACTAGTTTTGTCAAATACTGGAGTTTGTGCTTGCACTCGCATTTCAACAAAACTTATTGGGATCATAAGTAGTAGCGTAGAAAATATTGCAATTAGAAACGTGTGTCTGAAATCTTTCATATACAAAGATCTAAAAAATTCCATTTAAGCCTCCCTTAACTTAGTTAACTTAGTTAACTAAGAATACATCGAACTTCATTCTTTAGTCTGAGTGTCGAGAAATAATCTGATTAGATATCCATGTAATTTCGTCAGTTATTCAATGTCGTTTTTAATTTTTTCAGTTGCTAATTTTGTTAACTGCTTGTAGTGTTCAAATATAATTCACATTAGGATTGGATGAATTATTTCAGGTCTGCACGCATTGCTACCGGCAGAATTATACAATCGCGAATAAGAAAACATTTCATTGAATTTCTTCCTGTCTTGCTTTCCCAATAGTTTTCTAAACGGTCTCCATTTCATTATTTTCCATATCTGATGCAATTCTGTAAGATGGAATTGTTCGACCCATGGCTTAGCAATAGCAGTATTTGATTTAAAACCTGGAACACATAGAAGTGAGGGAGTACCTGATTAATGAAATATTTTTGCCAGAGCAAATAAAAAGATAATTGCCGCTAAAATGACAACAAATACTTTGATGGGACCTTTTCTTGTTGACGATGTTGATCCTCCTCGGATGTCGTATTCTTGATGCTATCTGCGCAAAAATCTGTTAATACATTCCTGAGAGAGAACAAAAGAAGAGCAGACTTATCTATCAACTCTTTACAACGACCAAGCGACTTGCTATATGAAACTCTACAGTAATTATGTGAATGACTCACAAATTGTAATTGATTGCATTTACAGCAGGTCCAATACGCATATTCTCTGCAAGTGTTGCAGGCAGCGATAGGGATCATGTAATAATTGCATGATGTGCAATATTGCTGTCTACTCACATTTTACATTGAATTAAGTTGTCTATTAGATTAGTGAGAATATTTCATATAGATCCGAATAAACTATAGTGCAGTTCAGTATTGTCGGACTCTGACTAAAAATAGGAAATTATGAAAATATCAGATTCGTCTTTCCTTCTTTTCGCAGCCTTTCATTACATGGCTTGCATTGGTATAGGTTAGTCTCATCCTTTACTATCTTATCTCTGCCTAGATTAAGGGACTTACCACAATAATCACAGTAAAGATGAAACATGTCAGTAATACAGTCAACATACTAGATTAAGGGGCAAGAATGTTAGAGGGTCTAGCAGTAAATATTTTGCACGATTCTAGCAGATATAAAAACTAGCGGGGTTAGACTTGGTCTTTAAACCGCCCCGCCAGTCAATAAGACGCTAATGGATTTTATCATACATGCATTGAACTATAGTAATTAAGAAGGTCTGCTAGCCCGTTATAATAACAAAATAATTAGGTAAAGTTTAAAATTCAAGACGGCAGTTCCTTAACAAAGATTTAAAAATGTTTTGTTTAACTATTTATAAAGCAAACTAAATATCTATTTAACTGGTGTTTACCTTTCAATAATGAGATATGGACGACCAGAAGTCAGATAATCGTCAAGAAATAGAACCTACTGAATTAAAAAAGAAAATTGATAACCAAGAGGATATTTTTATTTTGGATGTTAGAACGCCTCAAGAATATGAGTCTTGGAGATTATCTTACGATAGTCATCAAAGTCCCAAGTTGATACCCGTTGATCGTTTATTTCAGAATGACTCTAATTTGTTAAAAGAGATCCCAAAAGATAAAGAAATTGTTACTGTTTGTTCGCATGGAAATAGGTCGATGATGGCAGCGAGACTACTTAACCAATTAGGATATAGAGTAAAAAGTGTCAGGGGTGGAATGGCAAGTTGGAATAAAGTATCCGATGTTGCGGAAATTGATGTTCCTAAGGAAGCTCCTTTTAGAATATGGCAGGTAAGAAGGATATCTAAAGGTTGTATGGGATATATTGTATCTTCAAAAGAAGATGGTGCAACCGTAATCATAGATCCCAGCAGAGAGGTTTATCAGGATTTTTTAAATGTCGCCAAGGAAAATGGATTGAAAATAACAAAGGTACTCGACACGCATCAACATGCCGACCATGTGTCTGGAGTAGCAAAGTTAGTCAGAACTATATCTACATTGACAAGCTCTCAGATAGGGGCTTACTTCAGCTCCGTGGAAGAATATCATAGTGAAAATACAGAAATTAACATCAACTACATGAAGGATGGAGAACAAATAGAAGTATCAAAAGATACTTCAATAAGAGTTATTCACACTCCCGGACATACTAATGGTAGTATGTCTTTTTTGATAGCGTATCCTGAAGATACTCCTCCTGCGGAAAGCTCCCAAGGTCATTCTACATATTCCTACTTATTCACTGGAGATACGCTTTTTGTTGATGGTGTGGGAAGACCTGATTTGCGAGAGGAAGCCAAAAAAAATGCGGGGTTGCTATATGAAACCTATCATAAAAAATTAACTCAATTGCCAGAAAATACCTTAATTCTTCCAGCGCATTTTAATGGAAGTTCAATAACGCTAAAGCATGGTATACCTATAGCTGACACGATTGGTTCAATAAAAAAGAAAATAAAACTTCTCTCTATGGATGAGGATGAATTTGTTCATTTTGTTACAGACACTTTGCCATCTAGACCAATGAACTATAAAACAATAATAGATATCAACAAGAAAATCCTGTCCTTTGATGACATGCAAATGCCTGATTTGGAAGCCGGCCCAAACTCGTGTGCTGTATCTATGAAATAAATAAATATTTTCTAGGAAGCATCTCTTTAACCCCGTCAAGTGGCCAACATATACATCGCGCTATAAAGAAGACCTAATGCGCTAATAGGCTTTGGTTTACAGTTCCTGCGATAGTCTGAAGCCCTTTTTCTTTCAATACTTCATTAAGGATCTTTAGATCAAATATACCACTCAAGATTGGTCTTGTTTTGCCTAGGAAGCCTACATCAAATGCATCATTTGCGGATTTGATTAGTGTTTCTTTTAAAGGATCGTAAGTTAGCTCAAGTCTCGAAAAGGCTTGCTTGAGTTCATCATCTGGAATAGTTTGACCTGTTAATTTCTTGAGTTCAGAATTGAAAGTCTTTAGTGCCTCTGCTTTATGGCCGTTTATCCATTGTGTCTCATTTACGTGTGCCTCCAATAGTTTTTTTATTACCTCCGGATTGTTGCGAAGGTATTCGGGATTGACAATTATATTTGCAGTGACAAATTTTCCACTTGGCCATAATGTTCGTTCATCCAAAAATAATCGGCCATTACCTTCCTTGATTAGTTTTTCACCCCAGGGTTCAGGCACCCAAGCTCCATCTATTTCCTTCTTTAAGAATAATGTCAAGATATCTGGATTTTTAACCGGTAGGACCTCAACATTTCCTCCTTTGTCCTTTGTCTTATATCCGTTATCTAGTAAATATTTTCTCAATGCGACATCTTGAGTATTTCCTAGTTGTGGTGAAGCAAATTTTTTACCGGCAAAGTCTTTTGGCGATTGAATACCAGAATCATTTCTAACTATAAAGACTGCACCTCCACTTGCTGCACCAGATATTACTCTATCGGCCGTTCCTTGGGAGACAACATAACCATTAACGGTTGGATTCGGACCTATGTACGCCGCGTCGATCTGATTTGCCAAAAGGGCTTCAGTAGCTGATGGACCTGCATTGAACGTGAAAGGTTTTAGCTCTATGTTATTACCAAGTACTTTCTGGTAATCTCCATTTCCTACTCCAATCACTGCCTGTGCGTGGGTTATGTTGGGAAAGTATCCTAGTCTAAGTGCCTTTTTTTGTGTTACCTGTGCGTTTGCGTGAGGCGGGACAATAAATCCTGCTATAAGTAACGTAGCTAAGATTACCATGACTTTCAAATTTTTGTACATGTATTCTACCTTAAGTTAGAACATAATAAACCATATTTGAATACTTGCAAATATGCATAATTTTAACAAAACGTGCATAAACTGCATAATTTGATCACGATGCGATAAATAAACACCTTGGTAACGATTAGCCACAGAGAATCTTGTGGTCGATAGACCAAAATCTAGAAAAATATTTTATCTTTAATGAAAATATTTAGAAAGGGTATTCACAACCACTCTGATTTGACGGGATAATACACCTTTCTTCTACTATCGTCCAAGCTGTTTCGTTCTATTATGAAGCCTTGATTTTTCAAATCTTCGATAGCACTTTGAACGGTTCTTCTTGGCAAATGAGTAATTCCAATAAGATCGCCTTGTTCTATAGGGTGTTTAGTTTTTATTAAATAATAGATAAACTTTGAGGCAGGACCTCCACCTATTTCCTTTTGTGAGAAGGTCATACCAAAAGAGGCTTTAGAAAGAAATCCTCGTCTCTGAGATTCTACAGATGCAACATTATCGATTGTAATTTCAGCAAGGTTTACCCTTTGACCAAATTCTGCTATTAATGATGACTGTTGCATTGCTATTGGAGCCTCAAAAATAAAAGTACTAGGCGGATATTTTGCAGTCAGAGCTGCGACATAGTTCCAAATGATGGAACCGTTTTGATCATATATTCCAACGTTGATACCCTCATTGGCTTCTAAGATTACTTTTTTTGCACCCACTTTAATTGCCTCATCAATCTTCAAAAGCGTAAGATCAATTCCAATTTGATGGCGCGGATCTTTTTTTCCAATCTTCCAAGTAAAGTTCAAGTTTGTAGAACGGATTGAATCAGATATACTCTTCTTTTTATCGACATCCAAATCAATGCTGTTCTCGCCGATTTCTATTATGTCAAAACCAATTCTACTACATTCTGTTATGAATTTATCAAGAGAATTTTCTGATATTGCATATTCAGTGAGTGTACTGCCGGTGGATACCTTTATACCGTAATCATGGTAGAACGATATTCTTTTCTGAAGAAGATTGTCAGAAATTAACAAGGGATATGTATTATATATCTTAATCTGGTCTATGAACGGAGCCAATATCTCGAAGTTTTCTTTATCAAAGGATTCAAGTTTATCGACTGTAAGGGTAAGCCCTTCTTGACGGGGGATTTTATCATCAACTCTCTCTTTGACAATGTCATCAAGCATAGTACAAATAGGTATAAAATTACATATATTGAACTTGCTATATAGTTCCGTGGATTTGATTAATTTGGGCCTTATTCGAAGTTCTACATCTCTTTGTCCTTGAAATAAGTATCAAACTTAATCAAAAATTTTTATATTATAGCTTGTGATGTTAGATATGAGATTTTTAGTAAGAGCACAGCTTCCAACTGAAGCTGGTAATAAAGCACTGAAGAGTACAAAATTTTTGCAAATCATTGAAGATTATATCAAAAAAACAAATGCGGAGGCAACTTATTTTTTTGAAGCAGGAGGAGAGAGAACAATGGTTTTTATTATCAACGTTGAAAGCGCTGACATGATACCCACTATAGCCGAACCATTATTTCAGGATATGGGAGCAAAGGTTGAATTTCATCCTGTAATGTTACTCGAGGATCTAAAAAAAGCCCTAGAACGTCTAAGTTAAACTTCAACGAAGAGGATATGCAGAGCTTTTCCCCTGGAAGTTAGAAGTTAGAGCAGAGGGTAATGCTAAAAACAGACAAACTAGTTTCATTTTGGAGATTATTTTGGTTGGAAGTTTGCCTCTCCAGCGTGATCCAGTCAGTTGATATAATCTTATCCTGAGTAGGAGTACAACCGTATGAATTTATCTCTTAACTGGATTTCAAAAGATGGAAAACTGTTACTTACAGCAAGGATTATGAGAACATTTGGGTACGGATTTCTTAGTGTTATTATTGCCATATATCTAAGGCTCTTAGGATTTGATAATATTCAGATAGGTCTACTCTTAGGCACAGCACTTGTAAATAGTGTGATTTTTACATTATTTGCTAGCTTTTACGCAGATAGAATTGGAAGAAGAAGACTTCTTATTATCTACGCTTCGCTAATGTCAATTTCTGGCTTAGTATTCACAATTACCGACAACTATTTCTTGTTAATATTCGCGGCATTTATAGGAACTATAAATGTTACTGGTTCTGAGACTGGTGCCTTCCTTACAATAGAACAGGCAACTTTACCACAAACAATTACGAATAAGAAAATGATGAATACAGCATTTGCACTGTTTAATATGTTAGGAACCTTTGCTATGTCTGTGGGTATATTATTATCTAGCTTACCGTCCCTACTACAGGAACAATTTAATGGCTTAAGTGAAGTTGAATCAATAAAGAGTCTCTTTATCTTATATTCAATTCTTGGCTTAGTTGTTATAATTATTTACATTATGCTCTCAAGAGATATTGAAGTCAAGCACGAAGCGAAAAGGAAGGTTAAACAGACTCTCTCTCCAAGATCAAAACAGATTGTTGCCAAGCTTTCTACACTTTTTGCGATTGATTCGTTTGCAGGCGGCTTTGTAATTCAAAGTGTTATATCGCTGTGGTTCTTTTCAAGATTTGGAGCTGACCTTGTTACTTTATCATATATTTTTTCAGCTGCCAATATCATAACTGGTTTATCGTATATAGGAGCCGCAAAGATTGCAGATAGAATTGGCCTTGTAAATACAATGGTATTTACACATCTTCCATCTAATATTTTGCTCATCCTAGTTGCGTTTGCCCCCTCGTTACAATTGGCGGTTATACTCTATTTAATTAGAATGACTCTGTCGCAGATGGATGTTCCTACTAGACAGTCATACATTGTAGCCATAGTCAGTGAAGATGAGAGAACAGCGGCTTCTGGACTAACCAATGTTTCAAGAAATATTGCGCAAACTGTATCTCCATCAATATTTGGGTATATCTTTCAATCGTCTTTGTCACTTGCAGCACCCTTTGTGTTAGGTGGTGTCATAAAGATTATTTATGATTTGGCTCTCTACTTTAACTTTAGAAACATTAAACCAAAAGATGAATAGTGCAGGAAGGATTAATGTTATTTATCCTAATCTTGATGATTTATTTGCGCTACAAACATGCATCCTATTATAGGCAATTATGATATTTTGAAATTAGTCGATATTCGATTGTTGCACTAATTCATCTGGCATAGTGAGAGAATTTTACAAAAAGATTACAAACAAGTTCTTTATTGAAAGTTATTAGATGTCTGAGGATAATCTATCTGATTTATCGAAATTCAAGTACATTAACATTGAGACATTTAGGAAAAATGGCATTGGAATAAGGACTCCCATCTGGTTTATTATTTACCAAGGTTTGATATATTTTAGGACAGATATCAAATCTGGGAAGATAAAGCGGATTAAAAACAATCCACATGTCAGGATTGCCCCTTGCGACATTCGCGGAAATCTAAAGGGTGACTGGTTTGACGGTAAAGTAAAGTTTGCAGATTCAGCAGAATCGTCAATAGTATATTCTATGATTGACAAGAAATACGGGTTTATGACAACCCTGATTAGGATATTTAATAAGATTAGGCGTACTAAACCCGTCGTAATAGCTATCTCAATTTGAGTACGTTTCTACCCTTTAATAATTGGTAAATCCTACTTTTTAACTAGAGTAAAGGTACTTGATAATTAACATTGTATTCTATAATTTCTTAGCTAGCTTTGTACCAACTAATAACAAATTAACAAATTAGGGTAAAAATTGCCACCCTATTTAAATATAGTGTTACCACAATATAATATATGGACAAAGTACAAGAAGACAATACTGCTGGTAAAAATACAACCAGTAACATGAATAGATCTGTTCAAATTGTAACCAATAGTATTGAAACTGTGGAGGGCGATGGCTTTGTCGTTCACAGGTCCTTCCCTTCACGATCTATTCGAAATCTAGATCCTTTCCTCCTTCTAGATGAGATGGGTCCCTTAGTTTTGTTACCACAAGAGGAAAAAGGATTTCCAAATCACCCTCATAGAGGCTTTGTGACTGTCACATACATGCTTGAAGGAAGATTTGAGCATAAAGATTCTCAGGGAAATTCAGGTAAGCTTGGCCCCGGTGATATTCAGTGGATGACAGCAGGTTCTGGGTTGGTTCATTCCGAGATGCCAGAAGAAGAATTCACCAAAAGTGGAGGAACATTGCATGGATTTCAACTGTGGATAAATCTTCGTAAAAATGACAAGTGGCTAAAACCAGACTACCAAGATGTTCCTTCTACAAAAATTCCCATAGTCAATACACCTGATGGTAAAGTATCAATCAAGGTTATTGCAGGAAATTATCTTAATACCAAGGCTGTAATCAGCACCTTGACTCCCGTTTTGTATTTGCATTTTTCCCTGCAACCAGGTGGAGAAGTCGATTGTGCAGTTCCTGAAAATTATAATGCATTTGCATATGTTATTAGTGGTAATGGCCTTTTTGGAAAAGATAATGTGATTGGGAAGAAGAAAAACCTGATTGTGTTTAAAAATGATGGCAACTTTACTTCTATTAGAGTGCCAAAGAGTGCCCAATCATCTTTGGACGTATTACTAATAGCAGGAGTGCCTCTGAATGAACCAATAGTACAATACGGACCATTCGTTATGAATACCCAAGAAGAGATTGATAGTACTTTGGAGGATTATCGTAATGGAAGAATAGGTAAAATTAATCCCTAAAATTTAGGACCCACTCGATATTCTTTAGTTATATCTTTTGATAATACAAGTTATTCGTATCCTTACCTCGTCCCTCCCCTCCCATGGAATCTCTTCTTAGTATATAGATATACTTTAAATGGCAACATGATTTTCTGGATAAAAAAAATAATTCTACAATGATAAGGGCGGTGGACAAGAGTTGGAATCATAAAATCCATGTTGCATCTGACAAGTCTTTATTAAAATCTATTGTAGAGAATAATGAAATACTTTCCATGGTAAAAGAATATAATTTTCTTTCTAAATTTGAATTGGTAACAGATACTAAGTGATCTCAAGTTCTTTAAATGGATTTAAAAGATTCTATTTATACATAAAAAATTAGCAGAAACATATAATTCTGTGACAGGAGCCTTTGGACTAAAGTTGACATGTTAATAGCAAACATTAACTACAAAATTCGTTATCTATAACATCAATATTATCGTATAAACAATTAAACTGTTAGCTTATAGTTATCATTTAATTTTCTCTAGGTATTTTGATCTTCTCTTAGCCCATTTAAGTTTCATTTCGTTTAAAAGCTCAAAATTTTCATAAATAAACGGTCTGGTTTCTCTCATTCCTTTTATTATTGGTTTTGCCTTCTGCCAAAATGGGCTAGGATTAAAAACATCAAAATACAGATTAGTATCAATTAATCGCCTTTTTACTAAAGTACCAGAAAGTTCAAAAAAACCACAAACCCGAATAAAATTGCATCTTTCTTGAGATGTACCATGATATTTTTGTTTATATTCTTCGTAGCTCTTTACATTGAAATCTTCAAGGAACCAAAGAATAGAATCTCTGTTGCGATCGTATATCTCATAGAGTGAAAATAGTATATCAGCGTCTTTATTTGTCAATAGTATTACCTTATGTAAGCTGTATAATATTACATTTTCTGGTTGGATTAAAATTAGATTTCAACTTTTCAGCAAATACTCCTGGCTACATCAAGTCTTCAAGTATATGGAGTACGTCCCTTAAGTTGAGAGGTACAATTGCACTACTGACATAGATAATCTGGATAATTATGACGGGAAATACAAGCGATACTAATAGAAGTAATTAGTAGGTTTTGCTCAGTGTGGCATTACTTGTTAGAGAGTATGCATCCGGTAGAAGGGTTACAATTTCAAATAGCAGTTGATTTATTCCCCGTATTTTTCTTTCAGGTATTTTGAAACATTCGCCAATTGATTATAGTATTCATCGTATAGCTTTTGCATTTTAGATTCAGAAACTATTATTGCGTCCCTGTCTTTTAGGAATGATGGCACAGGCTTTAATTTTGATACCTTGAATTGTGCAGGTTCATTTGGACCTATCAGTGCACAGTTTTCACATATTTTATATGGGTAAAGCTTATGTCGCCTTTGACTAAATTTCCATTCATAACCGCATATAGCGCATTTCATAACGATATACTTGGTCATCTATTTCTGAAAGTGGTAATAAGATGTTATTATCAATTACTACCATTTTAAGTTTAACATATCAAGAGCAAACTATGAAAACCAAAAAATGGTCAGTGGTCAGAACAAGTAAACTAAAAAATAAACTTCACAAACCATATCCCACCGTATTATGAAATTGTTTTCAAGCTTGTTAAAAACGAAGTTGAAATTTACAAAAAACATAACTATACCATGTAATCATATTAATTAGAATCCTTAGCAGGAATTGCTATGGTGTCTAGATCGTGTTGGAGTATAAGACTTGTCTAACAGCGAAAAAATAGTTACCGTAGTAGATGATGACATTTATACGGCTAAACTCTTTCATGAGGCTTTGTCCGAAAATATTGATGGGATTTCAGTCTTTTCCTTCAACGATCCCGTTAAAGCTTTTGAGCAATTTATAGAGAACAAAGAGAATTCCATTTGGTTATTTCAGATTTAAGAATGCCAGGGTTAAATGGATTAGAATTACTCAAAAAAGTAAAAACCTCAAACCCCAAAGTAAGAACGATCTTGATGAGTGCGTATGATTTTGAGGAAGAAGATTTGTACCAAATATATGAAAGAAGCTGTGATAGACTCAACTATTTAAAAACCTGTTACGATGAATAGATTATACCAAAAAGTAAGGGAGGAACTGAATGCTCATAAAGAAGCCAAAAGTGTTAAATTATAAAATTTTTTTGTTGTCAGTAGCATGAATTCATTCCTACATTAGGATTGCAAAGTTCTCTCTAAGAATAACAAAACAATACAGTATCATCAACAATTAATTCATTTTTGATTTGTTAAATTTCGGACGATAAAGAGAAAGACAGGCTACACTCTCGTGGGTTATCTGCGCAAAACTCGATGGTCCCTATCTTTCTGAACTATTATAATCTAAAGCATAATTCTCCATCAGTTTTTAGAATTGCATGCCACGTTTCAAGCAGGAACATAGTCTGCCAAGATGCAAGATCTGCTTTTTAACTTTTACTTAAATTAGATCCTGAATGCTTATTTAACTTGTTATACATAGTTAATTTGCATTCATTTAAGAAACTCCTTTACCCTTGGTGGGTCCACTCTTAAGTTTTGCCAATCAAAGTAGGCCCACCAGATATTAGTATCCACAACCTTTGTTATATTATTCTAAACATATAATGTTTCTTAGTCTAGCCTATAGGGATCAGATATTCCGATCACGAAGTGGCAATCCCGATCTCGATCTTAAGGAACTATCTTAAAGCAGATGAAGTTGATTTTTTAATTCCTTTGCTCGATTTCTAATGGTCACTTCTGTAACTCCCGCAGCGTCTGCTATGTCAACCTGTCTTATTGTTTTTCCTTCCATTTGCAATGTTACATAAACTACTGCTCCGGCGAACCCCATGGGATCTTTTCCCGCAGAAAATTCTAGTCCAAGCGCCTTTTTCATAATATCTCTTGCGTGTCTAGTTGTCCTTTCATTTAATTGAATTTTATTTGCAATTTTTTCAATACACTGGAAACAATTTATTTGTGGTATTTTTCGTTGCAATTGGAACACAATATCTCTGTAAATTTTTGCAATAGCCTTTCTGCTTATGTTACTCGCTTCAGATAGTTCATCTATTGTTCTCGAGACCCCCAATTCTCTGCATGAGATATAAAGGCAAGCAACAAGAACAGCACCAATAGTTCTGCCTCTTATTAATCCGGTCTCTTGGACTTTTCTGTAGGTGTATGCAGTCTTCTCAACTACTGAAGGGGTAAGACCTAGTTTATCCTTAAGCTTGTCCAATAACATGAAGGCTGTAGTAAAATTACGTGAAGAGCTATCTCGGAAAAGAGTACGCGAATCCCACATTCGTAATCTGTTCATTCTGACTTGCATTCCTGAGTCAATTAAATGTCCAGTTGAATCTTTGTTTGTTTTGCCAATGATAGACGATAAATTCATATCATGAACTGCGAGAGAATATGGCATACCTATTCTACTCTTATCCGTCTCAGATTCACTGAAATTCCTCCATTCCTTACCACTTTCTTCTATACCATCTACGGCGACTGTTCCGCAGTTACTACACACAACTTCGCCTGATACTAAATCAGTCACCATCTTATTCTCTTTTATATTGCAAGTTGAACAAGTAATTACTTTTGACATTATAACGAGTAAGTGTTTATATATACGTTGATCAACTATTTAAGCATTGTACCTTCATTCGAAAAATTAGCCCCATCTTGTGTGGTATGTTTATCAAATAGAATTTTAAAATTAGATTGTGATTTTGATACTTTTTTAATATCATAATTGTTCAAATAATACTATCAGAATACAAAAAAATACATATTTCCATACCATTATTCAACGATTTTTTGATGTTAATCGTCATGATAAGTGTAGCTCTTTTATAATATATTGCATAAGTAAGGGTAGTTTGACCATGACGGTCGGATGTAACTCAAAGTCAATACAATACCTGTTCGGTTTACAACCAAAAGGTATGTTATTTTTAGATAATCTTGAAAATGAAATTGAATGTCCTCGATGTCATGATGTAATGACTTTATTTTCTGACTTTGACTCTCTCTGTTATGAATGTCAAGAATGTCACCTACCCCTATATACCTCTCCTAATTTAGAACCTTAATATCGGCGATTTTCGATTTAAATTAAGTATAATTCATACAGTTTGTAGGTATAGAATCTTGGAGTGATTGGGCTAATGATGTAAGTTCGATAAAGTTAAACATTTATTTTTCAATATCATAATTTTTGTAACCTGGATATTGGAAGTAGAATCTATGATTTATTTGCTTATTGTAGTATTGTTTGGAATAATATTTTATCAAATTACTTTTAGTTGTTGTGCAGCATATTCAGACGAGATAGAACTTAAATCTATTAAACAACTTGGAGTGAAAGGCTCTGGAGAAGGACAATTTACTTTTCCGCATAGTCTTGCAGTAGATAATTTAGGGAACATCTACGTTGGAGATACTGGGAACAAACGTGTTCAGAAATTTTCTCCAAATGGTACATTTCTTACCAGCTGGGGTTCTGAAGGATCAGGTGACGGAGAATTTATGGGTTTGCATGATATTTCGGTAGATCCTCAAGGAAAATTTGTTTACACCGTCGAACTAAAAAATCATCGAGTTCAAAAATTTTATACTAATGGTAGCTTTGTGACAAAATGGGGATTTAATGGTACTGGCGGCCGTGATGTTATGAGATCTCCGCATCAAATCGGAGTAAATTCCCTAGGCAATGTATATCTCACAGATCCAAATGGTAATCAGATTTTAAAGTATTATGATAATGGTACGTTTATAGGAATTGTCGGATCAAAGGGCGTGGGTCCGGGTGAATCCGGGTGAATTTAATAGTCCCCATGGCATAGCAATAGATGCTAACAACAGTATTTACGTGACAGACATGAAAAATTATAGAATTCAGGCTTTTGATAGTAAGGATAATTTTGTTCGACAATGGGGATCTTTTGGTACAGGACGCGGTCAACTTTCTGAAACTGCACCTGGGATCGTAGCTGATTCTAACCATCACATTTATGTAATTGATAAGATAAACTCACGAGTCCAAATGTTTGATAACACGGGAAA
>DATEFQ010000095.1:0-27784 GCA_035280585.1 Nitrososphaeraceae archaeon | reverse complement strand
AAACGGTATTCGAATTAACCATAGCCGCAACCTTTCTCTTTAAAGACTCAATGTCAATGTCATAATATTTGTCGTATGATTTTTCCAATTTAACTAGTGCTCTTTTCATAATAGATATACAAATTGCCAGTTCCCCTTTTTGGTAATGTACTAAAGCAGCAGCAACTAGAATAATGCCATTCAACAAGTCTCTTTCGTTACCTACGGTATTTTTCCAAACAGCCTCAAGGACTTCATGCGTTTTCCAGTATTTTTCATTATTGAAGAGTTGACGAGCCAATGCGACTGCCTCTTTTTTGTCAAACTCCTTTTCGACAATTCTATCTATTTCTAATACTGGAGCAATTTTTGAAAGGTTAGAACTTATTTTATTCTTGTCCGATAATGCTTTTATGCTTATGTCAAGTTCAAGAAATTGACTTGCAACCCGAACATCCCTGATAATGATATTGTCTTCTTGTAAGGTACTCCTAGATAAAGAGAGGATTGAGGAAGCATCTTTTGGAACATATTTCTCATTTTTAAGGTATACCATGTATCTTAACAGTTCGCACTCACCAAATCCGTTATTTTATAGAATTTACGGACCACAAACCAAATATATTGTTATTTAGACAAGGCCATACATTAAAAACACGAGGATTCTGGTTCAGCATAACGACAATAGTACAAACGTAGTCAAACTCAGAATTCCCAGCGTTATTAGAACGATTCATACGTAGATATCAGTAATTTTATTATAAATAATCATTATTTAAAAACTGTAAACAGGTACGGTGTCTCCTTTTGTTCGTCAAGTGTCCAGGAGGTTGGTAGACTTAGGCATTTCACTATTTTCAATCCAGAATCATTTACGAATTTTCCCCATCCACACATAGATTTATCTCGCGAATATTGCCTGTATGTATGACTCCCCATCAGATTAATACCTACGTTGTGCAATTTAGCCTTATATTTTTTCAAATGATTTAGTAAACTGTAAGATAATATTTCTCCAGAATCAGGTAATGCCGAAATGAATATAATGGTATTTTCTAGATTAAATTGTGCATAGTCTATTGAATTTGAATCGCTGTTAATGACTTTATATTTTACGTTACTAGACAAAGATATATTATTTTGTAGGTCACATAAATCTTTATCAATCTCAATCCCTATGGAATTAAGACCAAGTATACTGCCGCAAAATATTAGTCTTCCATCTCCCGATCCTATATCTACGATATTTTGAAATCCCAAATCCTTTGCAACTAGAATCATTAGAAGAGCTGAGAGCCCCCACGTTGGAAGAAATGGTTGGTAACTCGTATCATATTTTTTGGCACTTAACCAAAATTGATTTACGTCCCCTTCATAGGATATGCACGGAATTTTAGAAAGTGTTATACTATGTTGTTTATAATATATTTTGTTATTGTTAAAGAATATACGTAGTTTTTCCAATAGTCTGTTGTCAAATAAGCTTTGGCTATTTGCAACTGGAATAAATTCCCTAATGTGGTTGTATGAATGAAATTCGTCAAGATATTCGTTCTTAAGATTAATCAAGCGCTGAGCCAAATCGCTGACTTCCAATTAATACTCACGTTGTAATATTTTAATAGACATTGTAAATATCATATTACCATTCTTGGCATCTTGATATTCCAAACGTTGTATAGAGTCGAAGATGTCCCAGCAATTCCAAATCATTGATAATTACTTATCCTAGGGTAATCGATTAAACTTAGTTTTAATACTGTTACTAGTAAAGTAATCACTTCAATAGAAATAAGGAAAAGATAGCGAACCAGTATGGAACATCTCTAATAATTAACTCTTCGTCAGCTTGTCCAGTATACTCGGAATTTCAGCAGGTCTTTTTGCCACGGGAATATTCAATCTTGAGAAACTTGAGATTTTTGACTCTGCAGAACCATAATTTCCGTAAACAATTGCCCCTGCATGCCCCATCCTCTTTTCCTTTGGTGCTGATCGTCCTGCGATGTATGCAACTATAGGTTTACTGAAATGGGTTTTTTCGACGTATTGAACAAGTAATTCCTCGGCGTCCCCTCCTATTTCGCCAACTACCACAACAGATTCTACCTCATCTCGATCACTTATCAGATCAAAAGCTTCTATCAAATTGGTGCCGTTAATTGGATCGCCTCCTATTCCTAGTGCTATGCTTTGTCCTATTCCAGCATTTGACAAATGAAAGGAAACCTCATACATTAGTGTTCCGCTTCTAGAGAACACAGCAGTTTTACCCTTCTTAAATGGCTGAGTCGGCATAATACCGATTTTGCATACTGATGGTACAATAACACCAGGAGTATTAGGACCTACTATTCTTGCATCATTGTTATGCGCATATTCTAAAGCTTCCATTGCATCACGCACTGGAACGTGTTCGGGAATTGCTACAAGTAACTTGATTCCATTATTTACTGCATCTTTTATTGCTGATAGAAAGAATTGGGCCGGGACAAATATCCCTGATATCTGTACGCTAAAACTCTTGCTTGCATCCTCAACGGAATCAAAGACAGGTATCCCTTCAAATGATTGTCCGCCCTTATTGGGAGTTACACCAGCCACGATGTTCGTCCCATATTCTCTCATCAACCTGGTGTGAACGGAACCGAAATTTCCCGTTATTCCTTGAATTATGACTGGTTTATTACAATAATCAGGATCTCCTGATTTACCTACCAAAATATCGAAAATATCAAATTTCTTAGTCATCTATTTCATCGACCCTATATATTGAACTAATGCTGAAATAGCCTCCTCTACTGTATCATATAATTTCGCATTACTATTAGAAAGCATTTGTTTAGATTTATCTGATTCCGCACCTGAAATTCTGGCGTAAATTGGTACACTAATCATCCCATCTTTATATGCGTCAAGGATAGCCTGAGCTACCAAATCAGTCCTAACAATACCACCAAATAAATTTACCAAAATTGCCTTTACTTTTGACATTTTGCTTATGACCTGTAAGGCTTTGTAAATTGTTTCTGTTGTAGCCCTTCCACCAAAATCCAAAAAGGCACCCGGCATTCCCCCTGCATCGTGAACGATGTCTAGTGTTGACATCACAAGGCCTGCACCATTACCAATTATCGCAATATTTCCATCTAACTCAACGAATGAAAAGCCGCTCTTTTCTGCTTGTTCCTGCAATTCAGAAATTTGGATATATTTTCTTAACTCAGGATGTCTGAAAATTGAATTATCATCGATGATTATTTTTGCATCCAAGGCCAGACATGTTCCGTCACTCAGTATGACAAGAGGATTAATTTCTGCCAATTCAGCCTCCTTTTCTCTAACGAGTTTTGCGAGCTTTATGACTATATTTGAAAACGATTTGGCAGTGCGTCCATCTAGCCTTAAATCTTTTGCGATGTTTTCTGCTATTGCTTGAGTTAAACCAGTAATAGAGATATCCTGAATTACTTTATTTTGTACACTTTCAATGTCCACTCCTCCTTCTGAAGATGATATTAATGAATAAGTCCTTTTTCCTCTATTGAGGAACAGCGAAAGATAGAGTTCCTTATTAATATCCACAGCCTCTTCAATTAATATTGCTTTTGGTCTTTCGCCTTTTACCTCTTTATTTATTAACTTAATAAATTCCGGTTCAAGTTCTTCCTTTTTCGTGCATTTCAATATTGCACCGGCCTTACCTCTACCGCCAATAGTTAACTGTGATTTAAGGACAATTGGGAATTTGAGTTTGTCTGCGATTTGATTTAGTTCTGATTGGTCTTTGGCAAGATAGGATTTTGGAATTGCAATATCGTACTCCGTAAATAATTCTTTACCTTGATATTCTAATAATTTCATTCAGCAATAATCTGAAGCCTATGTGGTGACTTATAATCCTATTTAAGCAAGTGAATCAGTTTGAAAATTTATATATCTACTCATAAATCCGTATCCTATGGCAGAAAAAATGACCGCGGTCTGGCTTATTATTTTGACGATAATTGCATGTGCGGCCATACCTGCAATAATGATATGGTTAACTACAGAACCCACTCCATCAAAACCTCATTTGCTACTTGGCATCTTTGAATTTTTGCCATCTGTAAATATTTAACATAACTAAAAGGATGTCTTATTTCTGGTCCGTGATATTTATTTTCCAGGATATCAATTGTTTTTCGAAAATTTGTTTTTAGTTATTTTGGGAACTAGTTCTATGAGAAAAGAAATAAGTGCTTACTAGTAATAGATAAAGGTGAGAGACTAAAACATACTAATAATGACAATTGCTTTAAAGGTGCACCCATCCTTCTTTAAAGAATTTGCTACGAAGACATGGGTTTCCCCCGCTGACGTCATTAAGGAATTGATTGAAAATGCCTTTGACGAAGATGCGACAAAGGTTTTGATAACTATTCTTGATGATTATTCTGTAGCAATAGAGGATAATGCGGGGATGGATGAAACTGAGATTCAGAAGTTCTTGTTACTTGGTTCGCCCCACAAGAAAGTTGACTCAATTTCACCGAAATTAAGAAGGATTAGAACAGGCAGATACGGTACTGGGAGACTCTCATTTCTTACTTCATTCGAAAAGATGAAAATTAGAACCCGAAAGGGTAACTACCACAAATCATTTTTGATCGATACAAAATCACTTGATGCACTGTTTACAGGCAAATCTGAATTACATGAGACTAAGGAGCCCAGTCTATCCCGAGATGGAACTGAAATAATAGTTAGTGATGCAAAGTCACTTGTAGACGAATTACGTTTAATAAAAGAAATTAGAAAATTGGCAGTGCTCAGGCATCCTCTTTTTGAGGTATATATAAAAAAATCAACCAATTTTAAAGAATGGAGCTATTCTAATGCGGAATTGATAAAGGTGCCTGATATACAGGGACACAAAATACCATTAAGCCTCGATAATGGTAACATTGTTGGCGAAATTACTGTAGCCCGCAGACCTTTAACTGAAGATGAGAAAGGTATTGCGGTTATGGTAGGTGGTCATATAGTTATGAGGACTTTATTTGGTTTTGATAGCAAGATTCCGAAGGTGACTGGATTTGTAAGATGTGATTCATTGACATCTAGATTTGCAGATAAATCCGCTATAATAGAAGATAAAGAATATGAGCGATTTACAAGTACACTAAAAAAATTTATAAATGATACAGTCATCCCCAGCCTCAGTCTCTACGAAGATGTTCTAGTCACCCGCGAGGAATCAAAGATTTACAAACAAATTGACAAAGTTCTAGGTCAAGCGGTAATAGAAACCCTAGAGCCATATGAAGAGATAGAGGGATACGAAATTGTAGAAACCAAGAAAATAGTATCAAAACCTGGTAGTAAACAGTCTTCTCTACCTACAGAAGATAACTTATTCGATAAATCAATAGATGACGAGTACAAAGACATTGCTAGAAATGAAATCAAAAGATCTGGAGATAGTGTAAGTGAGAAAGGAGGTAATCAACAAACTGCAACAACTCCAGATACGACTTTGCCTAATTATCTATCCAGTGAAAAAGATGTAGAAAATAGAAATTACGAAAATGTAACTGTTACAACCCAGATAAGAAAACCACTCATTAAGAAAACTTTTGCATTAAAAAAAATCGGATACAAAATAATACCTTACGAAGACGAGACTGATTCTAGGTATAGCTTCGTAAGTGAAAATGTAGTGTTCGTAAACAAGGCAAATCCGACTTATAAGGCAGAGTCTTCAAGGGGCGATGAGTTCCTTTTAAGACATATTATGAATATTGTAGCACAAGCTGTAGCTGAATCAAGACACCCTGAAGGAAAGGAAGCATTAGAACTACAAAACAGGTTGATTTCAGAGGCAATTAGGATTCATGATACATTCTTATCAAAAGTACCTTGATTGAATGCTAGAATAGGAGTCAAATAAACCGACGAAACGACTAAATCTAACTACATTCACTACTATCCAATCATATGGCCTTTCAATTTATGCCTGGTGCTACCGCTATAGGGTTGACTTATCAAGACGGTATTATTCTTGCAGCTGAGAAGCGTATTTCATATGGAAATTTTGTAGTAAATAAAAACACTAGGAAAATATTTCCAATAACAGATCAAGTTGCTAGTGCTTGTGCAGGAATGGTTGCTGATATGCAGGTTTTGACAAGACAGGTCGAAGCACTTGCAAAAATAAGAAAATTAGAAACAAGGAGGGAGATGGCGACGAATTCCGTTGCCAAATTAATGTCAGTGATTATGTTTGAAAGAAGGTATTTCCCTTTACTGACGCAGGTAATTGTTGGAGGAGTACATGATATCCCCGAAATTTACACTTTGGACCCGTTAGGCTCACTTCTCCCTGACAATTATGCAGCAGTAGGTACGGGTGCAGAATTAGCGTTGGGACTCATTGACTCCGAATATAAGAAAAATATGACGGAAGACGCATCAAAGAAGCTTGCAGTTAGAGCAATTAAATCATCCATACAGCGAGACTCAGCAAGTGGTGATGGAATCGATATACTTACTATAACAAGTAAGGGAATTGAAGAAGAGTCCATCGGTCTCTAGTTTTTATATAATTTTTTAAGTTAACAATCCTTTTTCTGATCTATATCGTCAGGTTCTGATAGTTTTTTTCATCTCCCAGTAAGTATCCCCTATGTGATGCATGTTATTCAGAACTACTCCATTCTTCATTTCTCTTGCATTAACATCATCTAGTCGCGACAGACATACAGCAAGCTCTTTATTGTGAATTTCATCTTTTACTAATACTATTTCAGATTCCTTGAATGTACCAAATTCAGTGATGCCAGGTCTCATTATATTGGCACCATTGCATACAAATTTGACTGCATTCATATCGACCTGCACTGATGGAAAATGATTCAATAAATCATGCTGGGCGAGATGTGGAATGATGATATCAGGTGCCAATTGAATAGCTAATAAGCTGTCAGCTACGAGAAGCCGTTCATTCCCATCTATAACATAGGCTTGCATATTCTTAACAGAGCCAATAGAGTTTGTTGGCCAACTTTTAGTAATATGGTTTGTGATATCATGTATTTCCCTTTTTGATAAAGAATGCACCTTCAATTATTTTGTTCTCGTTTTTGAGTTATATATCAATATCCATAACCAACCTATTTCCTAAATCAGATTTTAAGCAATTAAAAAAACCTAATAAGCTCTTGGGAGCTAGATTCCATGTTGATGTGTGAAATTCGATATTTTTTTCATGCGTTCTATACCGTTAATTCTTTCTATAATGTCTAGCACTTGTTTGGGAACAAGATGGTCCCACTTAATATTATTCACCATTCGCCTTCTAATTTCTGTTCCGGAAAGATCGTTTCGATTTAGTAGTTTTGGTTCGAAGACAGGAATGTTTCTTTGAATAAAAAGGTAGCCTGTAAATGAATTATTTGTAAGTACTGCATCATATTGTGGTACAAGCGTATCCACAGTATGAGTCCAGGTTGAATGGACATTTGTATCAGGAATTGGAATTATCAAAGTTTTTTTGCAATCTATTTTTGAATCAGCATTTAGCGAATCTTTTATCATAGATAATCTTTCTCCAGCCGTAAATGGATTCTCAGGCTCATAACTTGCCTGAGAACTACCAATAACAATTATCAGCTCGTCAAACTTTGAAAAGGCAAATTTAATTGCTGCAATGTGTCCCAAGTGGAATGGTTGAAATCTACCTATGAACAGTCCCCTTGACAAATTACTATAAAATATAAGATGAATAATTTAAATTTTGAAGAAAGTATCTTAATATTTATATTATGTTTGGAAAACAAAGAATTTGTGGTTTTTTTAGATATACATAATCTGTCTGCAAACATTAATGGTAAGGAAATACTTGATAACCTTTGCTTTGAAATAGACAGAGGCCAGGTTCATGCTATCATGGGTCCAAATGGCTCTGGTAAAAGCACTCTAGCAAACGTTATAATGGGTCATCCAAAGTATTCTGTTACATCTGGAAGTATTGTTGTCGACGGAGAAAACATACTAGAATTGACTACCGAAGAAAGGGCTAAGAGAGGCCTATTCTTAGGATTTCAATACCCTACAGAAATTCCAGGAGTGGGTTATAGCCATTTTTTGAGGAACGCATACAATATACTCAATAAAAGTCTGAGTGGAAAACAAGAGAACAGGGAGGTATTTTTGACTGTTAAGGAATTTCACGAGTACCTCAAAAAGAATCTAGACAATGTGGGTCTTCAAACAACTTTTTTGAGCAGATATTTGAATGAAGGTTTTTCTGGAGGAGAGAAAAAAAGATCTGAAGTAATGCAGATGCTTGTACTGAAACCAATAATCGCCATACTTGATGAACCGGATTCTGGATTGGATATTGATGCGATACAAGCAGTAGCAGAGGCTATAAACATACTAATATCAAACGGGGCAGGAGTATTGATTATAACGCACTACGCAAGAATTCTAAGGTACTTATCTAAACTTGATAAGGTACATGTCATGTCAAAAGGGCGGATTATAAAATCTGGGGGAAAGGAGCTATCCGAAGAATTGGAAGTTAAAGGATACGGATGGATAGGCTTGACTGACGATACTGACAACAAGTAACACTCAAAATTATAGAGTCGGTTAATTTGTTGTTTGAGACTTGATTTTCATCACGTAAGGTCTTGATAATATTGGCGCCATGATTGTTGTAATCCAGCCAATTGTTACTGTTATAGAGAATATAGTAATATCAATAACACCGGATGAAAGCCCTATAGCTGCTATGACTAATTCAACCATTCCTCTTCCGTTCATGATAAAAGCGATGGCTAAACTTTCGTCCTTTGAGAACTTAATTAGCCTCGAACCAATATAACCTCCACCTACTTTGGTGACAACGGCCACAATTCCAAGAATTATGAATAACGGAATATTATGGACGATGGAATCCATATTGATATTGATCCCTATTACGGCAAAAAATATAGGTGCAAAAAATCCGAATGTTATTGCAGATATTATTCCGTAAACTCTCTCAAAATTTTCCTTCCTTATTATTTCTTTGTATACTATAAGTCCTGAAAAAAAGGTACCTATTATAAAATGCAAGCCAATTACTACCTGGGCGATAACGGATACCAGGATGGTAGAAATTAATAATATTCCAAAGGCTGCTTCTTTAGTTTGCAGTTTTTCAAAAAAGTAAGCACCCCGGCGTTGAAACCAAAACTTTGCTTTTCTAAATAGTATATCAACAAGAAATATTCCACCGATAAATAGCGAAACCTTAATTATAGTATTTATCGTCTGCTCCATTATATTCACAGGTACACCACTGGTTTCGTTTAGGGATAACACAATTGATAATAGCACAAGGGAAAAAATATCGTTGATTACAGCAGCAGTAATAATAGTATTGCCTAATCTTGTTTCCAATAGCCCGAATTGCATCAGAACAATAGTGGTAACTGGGACAGCTGTTATGGATAATAACAATCCAACGAACATAGATTGGACTAAACCAAGTCCGAAGACATAGGCTATTGCAAAGCCACCTATGTAAGGTATTGAAAATGCAATTGCTGATAAAATTCCTGCGCGGAGTCCGGCCTTTCTTATTTCTCTAGGATCCATCTGCAATCCTGCTAATAGCATGAGAAAGAAAACAGCCAAGTCTGAAATTACATTCAAACTGGCGCTAGGAGTTACTAATTTTAAAACATAAGGCCCAATTATTATTCCTGCAGCTAGTTCCCCAACTAGCGGAGGCATACGAAATCTTTGGGAAAACTCACCTAGTATTCGTGTAGCTACCAAAATGATAACTACACTGATGAATAGCTCCTCCGTGGCCATAATTTATCAAACTTACTCTAACTAGATTTATCCTTTTGGAAAATTCCATCTAAATCCATATTAAACGGTTCGCGATACTTTTTAGGTATTATTGTTATCTTCGATTATTTGTTATTCTGATATACACGTCGTCATTAATTTCCATGTGCTTAATACAATCATTTTGTTTTACGGATTATCTATATCAAAATACTTTATTATAGATGGTACATTATAAAGAAACATAATATCTCAGATAAACATAATCTATAGTATATACATGAACTATAACTTACTCTGTATTAATTCCTAAATTATTTGATGTTTACTTACAAAATCATCATAAATTAATTTGGTAGCAAACACTGTGGCAGCTTCACGATATTCAACACTAGAAACATTCCAAATATGAGAAATTTACATTATTAGCAATATCAACTTTCACGCCACAAAGCCTTTACTTTAGCTAAAAACACAAAGGCTACCATATATAATCCCAGCACCAAGAATCCGAATTCAATTGACCATCCTTTTGGCGTCGCTAGTCCCATTGTACTCTGTATAATTAGAGATGCGTGAGTAGTCGGGACTAGATAAGAGACATATTGAAACAAGATAGGCAATCTCTCGATACTGTAAAAAACTGGAGGCAAGATTGAGAGAATTACGTTAACAAATGATATTATTTGTGAAACGTTCTTCATGTGTAGCATATGGGATGAAAGAAAAAACCCCATAGATGACATTGAAGCCCACAAAAGGAATGTCGCGGCAAGCAATAATGGTATATAAAGCGAAGATGAGAGAAACAAAGCTGCCAATGACATCAATACCACTAATGCCGGCAATCCGAATAGTATCTGAGAAAGTGCCAATCCGACCATGTAAGTTATTGGAGAAACAGGTGAAGCAACAAAAACATCCTGAATTTTGTATTCATTTTTATAAAAGGAGATATCTTGGCCTAGCGATAATCCATATCCAACTATTGCCATAACCAAACTGCCTGTAATAGAGAATGGCAAATATTTGCCATCGCTCACAATAAACAAAATAAATAACAGGGAAAATGGACTTATAGCAGAAAAAATTAAAGATATTGGATTTCTTCTTAACCAAAGAATACCCGTCAGGTAAGCAATGAGAAGAGTTTGCGTTAATGCGATCTTACTTTTGGCTATAAACATGCCATGCAAAACAAGTGTTCCAGATATATAGGATTTTGTGTATGTTCAGGATAGATGCCCAAAAAAAGAAAGTTCTCATGATAACTGGTGTCCATCATGAACTTAAACAAAAAAAGTAAGCTGAGTTATTCCCCTGAGCATGTTCTACATATTCTCATTATAGAAATTGTTATCGAAAAATTGATTCCGATGTATACTGAATTCTTACTCCAAACTAAAATTAAACAATAGCATTTTTAAGCTTCGTCATGTCGAATTAGAAAATCTCCATACTTTCCAGTATATTCTTTAAATTCGACTATTACATCATCGACCTTTGCGTTCTCAGGGCCAATCTTGCTCCATTGCACAACATGATTAACATTCTCCTCATATCCTTCTAGTAAGGCTTCAACGTTTCCATCTAGCAAATTTCTTACCCATCCAACAACAGAATTTTGCTTTGCAACTTTTTGCATATTAGCCCTAAAATAAACTCCTTGAACTTTCCCTTTAATCATCAGTTTTACAGCTATTGATTTATTATCACCTTGCGTTGAGTTTTCAGAGAGTTTGAAAATCACATTGTTTTACTATATAGCGCCATTTTATATACATTCGACTCTTAGTCGTATCAAAAAATTGCGGAAATTCTCTTAGATTAGTGAATAAGTAATTACTTTGGATGATCCAAACCTTATATATCTATATGATATGCATAATTTCATTACAAAATGAGGACAAAATTTGGTTTTACCCAAGGATTAAATATTGCTAGACTCGGTCTAGATGAAATTCAAATAATGACAGCTTGTCAAATTGCGGATAGACTAGATTTTGATTCAATATGGTCAATGGATCATTCTAATGTACCACAATGGAAAAATGCAGTTGTAAATGATGCTTGGTTATTACTTGCAGCGATTGGTGCAGTTACCAAGAATGTTGAATTAGGTACGTGCGTGACTGATGCAATTAGAAGACATCCTTCAACTATCGCGCTTTCATCAATTACCTTGGATAGGCTGACTAATGGAAGGGCAATTTTGGGTATCGGAGCAGGAGAAGCCCAAAATGTTGTGGATTTTGGGATAGAATTCAAAAAGCCTGTAACTAAATTCAGAGAGCAACTGGAAGTTATTGAAGCCCTATTTGATTCCGATCCCGATAATCGGGTAAATTATAATGGAGATTACTATAAACTCATTAATGCGTGTTTGCAGGCTAGAAGTATTAGAAAACCAAGGCCACCAGTGTATATTGCGGCAGGTGCGCCAAAAACTTTAGAGTTATGCGCCATCTATGGAGACGGTTGGATACCAATAGGATATACTCCTGCATTGTTTAAACATCATGCAGATATTATTAAAGATCATGCAAAAAGAATTGGGAGAGAAATAAGCAATTATCAATTTGCAAATGATGTGGATGTATATTTTACTGATGATGGCGAAGAAGCATGGAACAAGATGAAAAACGCAGTCAAGGTTAGTTTGTACAAGCCAGAACTATTGAAGGTTCATAATATCCAACAAGATTCAGAATTTGATTTCCGAAGATATTTTACGGAATACGCAATGAATAAGCCAGAGTTAATGGAGCAAATGAAAAAGGCTGCCATGCAAATCCCAGACGATGTGGCAAGGAGCGCGATAGGTGTTGGTAGACCTGATGACGTGATAGAAATGCTAGAACGATTTATTGAAGCAGGAACAAACCATTTTATAATTAGATTCTGGGGAGACGGATATTTTAAAAACATAGAGTTATTTGGTAAAAAAGTAATTCCATATTTTAGAGAACAAGAAAAATAAACAGTACTTGTTGTTAGTAAACATCAATTAGAGAGTTTCATTATGGATTAAGTACATTCAAGATTTTGATTTACTGAAAAAGGTATCAAGCTTCTTGTAAGTTTTATCGCTTTTTCCTCTTTTAAGTACAAGTGAATTTGCATCATAACCCAATACCCGTAGGCTTTCTGCGAATTGTTCAGCAAACCCGTGAAAAGTATAGACTTTCTCTGGATTGCATTTCCTGACTACTGTAATTAAATCGTTGTAATCACAGTGGTCGCTTAGGGGAAAGCAATAATCTAGGCCTAATGCATACTTGTAATATGGTTTTACAGCCCATCCACTGAATCCGATAGAAAGTGCGCCGTATTTTTTCTTCATATGGCTTAGAAGCCCATTCTTACATGAAGCAAGAGGTGCTATGAGTAACCACGGCTGGTGAGAGGACAATTTGTTGGTTTTTTCTGCATCAGAATAAGTAACATAATCGTCCATACTGATACCAAATTCTGAATAAAGTTTGTTCATCTCATGAATTGAATCGTGTATTATTAATGGTTTCCAATGTCTAAATACATTTGTTAGAATTTGTGCCTTCCCCAGAGTGTATCCTAGCAAAATAACTGGGATACCTTGATGATACATTTCTGAAATTATTAAATTGGCTTTGTGTATGGTGGTTTCGAATTTTGGAAAAATGTAGTCGGGATGTCCAAAGGTAGATTCTATTATGAGAGTTCTTGCATTTGGTATAACCGCCGGATTCATAAACGCTCTTTTTCTTATTGAAATATCACCCGTGTAGTACAATTCATCGTCTACATAGAGTCCATTCGAACCAAGAATATGTCCTGATTCCAGTAATCTAAAATTATGTTCTTCGTACAGATCGCCGTATTTATATCCGCGATGCATTGCAATCTTATGAGTTATTTTTGAAGAGATTATCTTATCACCATTGTATTTAGCACAACGGTATAAATGATCTGTGTGTGCATGTGAAATAAAAATGAAATCAGAGTCAGGTTGTTTATTTGGATCGAGAGCTATCTTTTTATTTTTGTTATCTACTGTGATGCCAGAATTGCCCATGGAAACTTGAAACATTACTCCTTCTGATTTTCGGACAGTATATTAATATTATTAGTTTGTAGGGTAAAGGTAAAATTTATTTTTTGATATAACCGAAAGTTTTGCAACTTACATTAGCATATTTAGTCCTAAGTAAAATTTAAGTTATGTTAAATTTCTAATTTTGAGTAATGATACTAACACGATATTGGTATATATTTTCCGTCATTAGTTTTGTTCCATTAGTAATTTGTATTTGGTTAATTTTTATGCACGGGTACAGCACTTTTGGTTCATATATTTATGGGCAAGTCTCTGTTACTAGTCCTTCTGATTTTTATGACGAGACAACAAATGGATCTTTTAATGCCGAGGGAACAATAAACACCATTTTGTTCTCGCAAGATATGTCCAACTACACTATCCCCTCAACCATGGATATCAACACAAATCATTCTTCAAAATATCTTTTGGGTGGAAAATGGAGGTTGGATGTGTTTAATGATAACGCAATCTACTTCAAAAGTAATTTCACAATGATCGATATCAACGGACGCAATATCCATTTTCACACTGTTGTTTATAAGCCAGGTCCAACTCCTGTAATCTCTCAAGAGCAAAACAAACAGGGGATTTTGTTTAAGAATAAAAGTAATAATACTGCAAGTTTTAATTGTGATGTCGATATTTATACCAATGGGGTCTTGGAATGGGAAACTGTTCCTATAAAAGTATCACTAATAAATGAAAAAATAATAATGATGGAAATCAAAGATAAAAAGTCCGAGGAACACTTTTTGAATAACCCTATATATGGATTGATTGATTCTGTCGATTTGATTACCTAATAACTATTGTTCAATACTTTTTTCATCATGAGTCATGAATCATACAGCAAATTAGGTTAGAACCGCACCTAATTTTCCTTTATTGATGGCGTTTTTTATTTCCAGCGCAATTCTCCTACCCATACTCATTCCATTTTGGAACAAGTAATCAGAATATTGCGATCCAGAAACATAGAGATTTGTCCCAGCAACAATTCTTGCAGAAAATTCAAAAGTGATGAATATTGCATCCTTATTATATACACCTTCCAAACAAAAAGGTCCGGGAATTCCAGGAGGTACTAGTCTCTCACAAGCCTCTACAAAATTCTCGCCCATTTCGTACACGCCCTCAAGAAGTGATTCTCTGAGAACTAGAGGGATATTCCCTACTACGTTGTATGTAGGCTCCATCGGGACTTTGAATTGATGTTTTGATGGTATGCGTGAAATACCATCAATATCAGATTCATACCTCCTGTCTACGCCCATGAATTCTATATCTTTTGATATTGGAGAGTAAAAGAAATGAAGGAAGACTGGAACTCCCCTTACATATTCCTGAATATATAGCTGATTTTCATTAGTAACTATATTATCTTTTACGAGCTTGCTGTATCCATCTTCAAAACCCTTCTGATCGGAGGTAAGAAAATATCCCTTGCCACCAGCAGCTCCATGTAATTTCACAATACAAAGATCAGTTATTTCTCTTTTGGATTTTATCGTTTTAGGGATTTGCAATTTTGATTCTAACATCAGTTGTTGTTTAAGATTTCTATCGGCTTCCCATCTTAATATAAGTTTATTACCAAAAATAGGTACCGTAATACTTTCAATTTCATCGGAGCTTAAAGATGAAATCAAGGTTCCGTGAGGTATGAGTATACAAGCCAATTCGTTCAATCTGTTTTGAATATCTGGCTCCAAAATATCCCGAAAATTGTCAACTAACATCACGTGATCGATAAAACCAAATCTTTTGTATACATGATATCTCTTTTTTTGCGTTATAAGTAATGTCTCAAAACCTTCATCCTTTGCTCCTTTTAAAACCTGAAGCGAACAGTGAGATCCAAGAGTTCCTATAATTTTTTTCAATGTAAATAACGTAAACATCTATTAGGCATTGGAGATTAATATTATTCGAAATTTTGGAAGTTAGTACAGAACTATCTAATGTTTCCCGGAAAATGTCAGAAATTCCGCTATCAATTTTATGATGAAGCCTATTCCACCAACGATGGCAATGCCTAAAAGTACCAACCTGAGGTGTGTCATGTAGTCATCTTTGCTAGTTTTCTTTGCGAGTTTTAATACTTGAACTATTTCTGTAATCTTTCGTTGCACAGTGGACAAAACAACGGACAATAGGTATTTTTTATCCTCTATCCGATTATTTGAATCTATCTATATCGACAACAATGGAGAATTCGACAAAACACTGCTATAAAGTGTCAGAAGTATGAAAAAAACATTTTTTGTAGCGTCCAAACAACAAGATTACCTTCAACGATAACTCCGTTTGAGTTTTGTAATATGGTATAAACGTAAAATGCGTAGAAATAAGCATGATCTATTGATTCTTGACAAGTGACATAGCATGTTATATCTAATAAATAATTCTGAATCGATAATGTGATATATTATGATCACTTGGAAATATTTTCAACGTGTTACTGTGACATGATATAATATGCCTTTATTAAGAAATGATTTATGCCAATCTCAATCCATGATCGGCTGTATTATGCAGTAAAAATGCGTTCCTTCTCTGTCCTTTGCATCTCTACAAATGTTTCGGTATTTTGAACCCCTTCGATTTTCCCAATTTGCTTTATGACAACATTGTGAAGTTCTTCGAGAGTAGTCGCACTGATAGTTACCAAGATATCGAACCTACCGGTAACTTCTGAAATAGATATTACTTGAAATATTTTCAATAATGCAGCATGAATTTCCCCTTTTAATTTTGGGTCCCTATTAATTCCAACTACAGCCTTAACATTTATTCCTAATAGAGGTTCATTCACGATAATTGTAGATTTTTGGATCAAATTTCTTTTGTACAGTCGCTTAATTCTACTATACAAAACTGAAGAATTTGTAGATAGTAATTTACTCAATCGGGGCACTGAAATATTAGCATTCTTACATAGTTCGGATAATATTTTCATATCAAGATCGTCGAATTTTTGCAAGATCTGATCAATAATAATAATGAGTATTAATAAATGTAGTTTTTGGTCCAAATTTTGATTGGTCACACATTACACCAAAATAGGAGATTAAAAAGTACATTCAATTTTCAATACCGTCAGGGGTTCATCGAGTATCAATTAAGATTCAATTATCTCATTGAAGCATTATCATTTAATGGAATAATGTCAGACAATTCGCGTCAACCTCCAATCGGTCAAAAGAAACTATATATATTTAAGAAGCCATATTTAGGCTCACCTAATGCTACTCCCATCAGAAATTGAATCCAAACTGCTAATACCAGCGATAAGGGCAATATTATCAAAGGAATTAGTAGTTGAAAAGGGACTTAAGGAGGATGAGGTGGCTAGGATGCTTGGGATTACTCAGGCAGCAGTAAGCAATTACTTAAGGGGTACACGTGGCGATAACGAGATTATATCAAAACTTACGTCACTCAGCGAAATCATGAGCATGATAAAGGAAATAAGTGCAGATCTCTCTACCAATAGAGCATACACTGCAAAAACGTTGTCGAAATTTATTGCGCTCTGCAATTATATGCGTTATTCGCTTATCATATGTGATGCACACCATAGTCTTGAAAGAAATATTGATGAAAAAGTGTGCGAACAATGCAAGATAATCTTGACTGGTACCCAACAATAATAACTAAATAAAATTGGAATTCTATCAGTTCTATTCTTTACTTATCAGATTTAACATAAATGAAATTACATCTGAACCTTTTAATGTTCCTATTGATCCTTTTCTTGCCCATGACTCTGTAAAGCGTTGACTTCCATCACTTGTGATACCGTTCCCCGATACTAATAGTGGAATTGGATCATCAGTATGTGACTTTCTAATACAAGGAGTAGAATGATCCCCTGAAATAATAACTATGGGCTGTTTTGTTACCAATTTAAAAAACGTACCAAAAAAGTCTTTATCTATTAATTCAATATTAGATTTTTTACCTAAAGCATCACCATCGTGTCCATATTCATCAGGTCCTTTAATATGAACATAAACCAGGTTATACGAATTAATAATTTCTGCAACCTCTTTTGCTTTTTGTTTATAATCTTCAATTTTTTGAGAACTGAAAAGATCCATTCCAAGTATTTTAGCTATACCGATTTCAACAGGCATATCTACTAGACATGAAGTAGTAATTCCAAACTTTTCATAAATCGGTTGAACGGAGGGAACGCTATTGCCAGCATCTCGCAACAATATTACATTCATTGGTTTTTTATTGTTTGAAACCCGAGCGAGATTTACTGGATGCTCTCTCAATAGAGTAATAGATTTACGAGTAAATTCATTGACAATTTTTGCTGACAACATCGATGACTCAGAATTGTCCTCTGATTGAGACTCTTGAACAAACATGGATTGGACATCAGTTTTGGCGATACCTATACCATTTAATTTACCATACGCAGGATCTGTATTAGTAATTTTATCCGAGAGGTATATACTCTTATGTCTAAACTTAATAATAACGCGGTGGGAGATAGTGGGGGTTACCATTACTGACACATTTGGATCTTCAAATTGCAGATGGTCTACTAAGAACTTACAGACACTTTCTGCTTCTTCCTTGACAATATCACGACCGGCGCGCCTATCGATTATTCTATTACTATCTAATGTTGCAAAATTACCTCTTAACGCTAGGTCCCCTTCGCGGAAATCTACTCCGCAGCCAATTATTTCTACGATCCCCCTCCCTGCATATTTTTTTCCGTGAAAATCATAACCAAGCATATTGAATACCGCGATATCTGATTGAGGGGATATCCCCTTACCCACGCTTATCACCTGACCCATTTTCCCTTTTCTCGCGAGCGAATCAATATTTGGTGTTTTAGCAGCCTCCAGTGGAGTTTGGCCATTCAGGGCAGGATTTGGAAGGTCACCAATCCCATCAAGTAATACGTACAATATCCTTAAATCGTTATTATCAGTCAATGTTGAAAGGGATAAAAAACCATGATTTATCTGTAATGTCAAAATGGTTTGAATTCCGTCAGTGAAAATTTGTTATACAAAGGATTAAAAGGAACCAATGGATTACGTGCTTAAGACAAATTGAGAATAATGGCTGTTGGAAGTAGAATTTTTGTAACAAGCTTTCAACTTGCCGGCGTTGAAGGCATTAAAGTAGAATCTGCAACGGAAGCTCTTGAGCACATCAACAGCTTAGATAACGTTAGCGATGTAGGACTTGTTCTAATAAGTGAAGACATCGGTAAGGATATTCGAACTCAACTCACAAATATTAGAGCCAATCGTCCAATTCCATTAATTTTTGAATTACCTGCCCCGGGTAGTACCAAGCAAAATGTGGACTATAGGGCGTTACTAAAGCAGATTTTAGGCGTCTGATACGTTTTTTAATAACAGATAAAAGTGCAATCTAACGGCGAGGTCAAATCTCCGAACTAATATGAAAACTCTCATCTAATGCAATACGTGTCGGAATCATTTACTAACCACAAAACGTATAGTCTATATTTCGATTAAAATAAAGGTACCAATTGATAATCCTAGCGCTAGTTGGTATCATCCTAGCAATCAATATTGGCGTCTTAGCTAGTTGGATATATTTTCTAGTTTTAGTTACGTGGTCAATTTCAATGTCACCAAAATTAGAGTGGTCTGCGAAATATAAAATAAAATTAAAACCTAAAGTTAGTATTATAGTACCGGCAAGGAATGAAGAAGGCGTCATATTCAATTGTTTACAGTCGTTGCTGTCCCAAGATTATGGCAATTATGAAGTAATCGCTGTCGACGATTCATCAACAGATAAGACCTTATCAATTATTTCAAAAATATCGGAAAAAAATCATCGATTGATACCAGTAAAGGCTCCGCCTATGCCAGAGGGTTGGATTGGAAAGAATTGGGCTTGCTTTCAAGGATATCAAAAATCATCGGGAGAAATTCTTTTGTTTACTGATGCAGATACCATACACAAAAAGGATTCATTGGCATCTGCTGTTAATACGATGATACATGATGGGATTGATGCACTGTCACTAGTGCCAAAGCTTATTTGCTACGATATAATTACAAAATGCACATTACCAGTATTATCCGTCTTCCTTCATTCAAGATATTCGCCACTTCGTGTAAATAATCCAAAGAATAAGATCGGATATTTTTTCGGAAGTTTTTATATTATATCTAAAGAAAACTATGAAAAGATTGGTACACATGAAAAGGTTCGTCAAGAGTTAGTTGAGGATGGAGCACTAGGACGTAGAGTAAAAGAACAAAAAATGAAACTAAAGTTAGTGAGGGGTGAGAATTATATAGAGGCATCATGGGCACGAGATCCGCGTTCATTATGGCATGGCTTGCGCCGGATAATAATTCCATTACATAAACAACAGAAGAAATCAGCAATTATGGTTACGGCATTTATCTTTTTTATATTGCTGGAACCGTTTCTAATTTTGCCATTTTCTTTCCATTATTACGGGGATAATCCACTTTCATTAATACTGTTAATTGTCAACATAGTAACAATTTTTCTCTTACTAGCCTGCACAGTCATCCAATCTCATTTTGGTCTTTTACAAAAATCCATTTATGGTCTTGGCTTTGCGTTGGGTTGCACCGTTATAACAATTTGTTTCTTAGTTTCTGCTTTTGATCCAAAGAGAAATAAGATAGTAAAATGGCGCGAAAGAAGTTATTATGTAGGTACAAAACAGCATCCATTTCACTTATAAACTAGCGTGAAAATTGAGGGATAATCATGATGGGAATTTTATTGCGCTTTGATTTAACGCTAGTGAAGCTATTTGCTAAACCAAATAAGATAATATTGTAACAAATTATTAATAATAACACTCATCAATAATAAGAGGACATTGAAAACTCAACTAAATGGAATTGACCTAGCATCTGCTAAAGAAATTACAAGTAGAATTGAGAATTTTCCCGTTACGAAAGAAGAGATTTTTGAGCTAATAAAAAAATATGACAAAAAATCATTCGGTATAATAGCGAAAACCCTAAGGGACAATTGCAAAAAAGGTCCTATCACCTATTCTAGAAAGGTTTTCATAAATTTGATTAATCTCTGTAGAGATTCTTGCTCTTACTGTACATATAAAAAAGAATTAACGGATTTTCATTTGTCAATTCTTAAAAAAGATCAGGTTTTACACATAGCAAAATTAGCTAAAAAACTGAAATGTACAGAGGCATTAATTGTTACTGGAGAGAGGCCGGAACGAAAATATCCAGAATTTATGGAATGGTTGAAAAATTATGGTTGTTCTTCTACGACAGAGTATGTAGAACAAATATGTAATTTAATATTAGAAGAAACAGGACTACTTCCGCATACTAATGCCGGCACTTTGAATTATAATGAGCTATCGATGCTTAAGAAATCTAACGTAAGCCTTGGATGTATGTTAGAGACGGCAAGTGAAAGGCTTTCTGGTAAAAACATGCCACATGAATTTGCCCCCAGCAAAAATCCAAGAGCCAGAATTAGAGTCCTTGAAAACGCGGGAAGATTGAAAATCCCTATCACAACAGGCTTACTTATTGGAATCGGCGAGACCCTAGAGGAGATAATCGATTCATTAATAGTCATTAGGGAAATAAACCAAAAATACGGTAATATTCAAGAGATAATTATGCAAAACCACGTACCCAAGTATAATACTAAAATGGGAAACTTTTTGCCAGCATCACATGAATTATTTTTGCTCGCCATATCTTTAGCAAGGATCATTATGCCGCATAGCAATATTCAAGTTCCACCTAATCTTAGTCCTAGACTTTATTCCACATTTATCAATGCAGGAATCAATGATTGGGGTGGCATATCTCCATTAACAATTGATTTTGTAAATCCGGAGTCTCCATGGCCAGATATTATAGATGTTAAACACGCTACTGAAAAGGCAGGTTATATGTTTAGAGGAAGACTTCCAATTTATCCAGAATATCTTTTGCATAAAAGAGAATTCGTTCCAGAGAATCTCTGGAAATATATCAGTCCACTGTCTGACGTTAACGGATTGGTCAAGGAGGAATTAAATTGATATTTGAATCCTTGTTGAAGGAAATTGATCCGGTTGTCTCAGACATATTAAATCAATCACTTGATTCCAAGGATATTTCTATAAAACAGACCATTGAATTGTTTAATGCCAAAGGCACCGAGACGATCATGATTGCAATGGTAGCTGATTTGTTGAGGAAAAAAAGCGTTGGTAACAAAGTAACCTATGTTATAAACAGAAATATCAATTTTACCAATGTCTGCATAAAAAGATGCGGTTTTTGTGCGTACAGCAGAGATTTTAGAAATGAGGAGACCTATTTTCTTCCAATATCAGAAGTTGTGAGAAGAGCAAAAGAGGCATGGAAATTAGGCGCAACTGAGGTTTGTATTCAGGCAGGATTACCACCGAAGATGGATGGTTTTTTGTACGTTGATATTTGTAAGGCAATAAAAAAAGAGTTGCCATATATACACATTCATGCCTTTTCCCCTGAAGAAATTTTGTATGGCTGCCATAGATCAGGATTATCTATTAGGGAATACTTGAGTCTATTGAAGGAAGCAGGACTGGGTAGTTTACCTGGCACAGCAGCAGAGATCCTTGATCAGGATTTAAGGGATTTGATCTCGCCCGGTAGAATTTCTGTAATAGATTGGATTAGTGTGATTAAGTCAGCTCATGCGCTGAAAATTCCTACCACATCGACTATAATGTATGGGCATGTTGAAACAGCTGAAAATAAGGCTAAACATTTAGAATTGATAAGATCGATTCAAAAACAGACAAATGGGTTTACAGAATTTGTACCTTTAAGTTTTGTTCACAAAGAAGCTCCAATGTACAATAATAACCTCGTTAGAGGCATTTCACCAGGTCCAACCGGATATGAGGTAGTAAATATGCATGCAATTTCACGCATAGTACTTAACAACTATATTAATAATATTCAAGTCTCCTGGGTCAAGGAAGGTGTAAAAATGTCTCAAATCCTCCTTGGAGCCGGAGTAAATGACTTTGGTGGCACTTTAATAAATGAAAGCATTTCCACTTCTGCAGGATCGGAGTTTGGACAAGTTATGAGACCAATGGAAATTAGATCTCTAATAACCTCCGCAGGAAGGGTTCCAGCGCAGAGAAATTCGGTCTATGGGATCATTAAAGTTTTTGATGGAGAAGTGAAAGAAGTTGCTTCATTGTTAGATACTGCTGATACATCGCAATTTGGTTCGTACCATGAATTAATAAAACTGGATAAATTTAGGTACAGTCACACAAAATGAGGACTCGAAGTATTTTAGATAAATTTCAATATCCCTTTCGTTGCTAAGGAGTATGCCAATGAATAATTTATTGTTGTGTTTGTGTGTTATACCATTTCTCCCTGTGGACTCTGTTTACTGCCTTATAAGATCGCTGGACAGTAACGTATTCATAATTCTTAAAATTTAATTATATGAGGTGAAGTAGTAATGATAATTATTTTTCATTACAGATTCTTCTGGTAAGTCACTACATTTAAGAATATCAAGTATTCACAATAGGACAATTGATTAACCTTGGAATTTTAATTTCTGGCAGAGGTAGCAATATGGAATCAATTTTGAATTTTCTGAAAAGTGAAATAACTAGCGTATGTCCTAAAGTAGTAATCTCTAGCAAACCAGAAGCAGAGGGCCTAAAAAAGGCTTCAGCCCTTGGAATACCTACAATGATAATTTCAGGGGGGTTAAAGGGCTGGGATTACGACAAAAAGTTAGTAAGCATATTACAAAAATATGATGTAAATCCAGAAAATGGACTTGTGTGTTTGGCTGGATATATGCGTCTATTGCGTCCAGAATTTGTAGTAAAATACAAAATGAGGATCATGAATATACACCCATCACTTCTGCCTTCGTTTCCAGGACTTAATTCCCAAAAAAAGGCATTTGATTATGGAGTAAAAGTAACAGGATGTACCGTTCATTTCGTTGATGAAGGAGTAGATTCTGGTCCAATTATTGCACAGAAACAGGTACCGGTATTAGATAGTGATACCTATGAAAGTCTATCAGACAGGATACTTGAACAAGAGCATATTCTGTATCCTTATTGCATTAAGCTCTTTTCGGAGGATAAGTTAGTTGTTAAAGGTAGAAGAGTAATCGTTACTTTATGATGATCATAAATAATGCATTTGAAAATACAGTAAAGCAAAAAAATGATGTTGTTTTTTTTTAAAATATTTGAGTAAATTAATAGACGGAATCCTAGTCTCTGAACAAATAAAACAGACAATAAAAAAGGAAGTGTCAATCTTAATGAATAGGGGAGTTCTACCTTGCTTAGCTACTATCTTAGTCGGAGATGATCAAGCATCAGCTACATACGTTAAAAATAAACAAACTGCGGCGAGTAAAGTCGGAATTTTAACAAGAGATATCAAGCTGCCTGAAAACATAGACCAGAAGAAGTTAGTGAGCACGATAAATGAATTAAATAAAGATAATAGTGTTCATGGGATACTTGTTCAACTCCCATTGCCTCATCATATTGAATCATCTATAACTAATGTGGTAAATTACGAGAAAGACGTAGATGGTCTGACATCTTATAATTTAGGCCTACTTTTTGAAGGCACTCCCAAGCTCATACCATGTACTCCCCTAGGCATTTTGCAATTAATAGACTTTTACAACATCGATGTTAATGGCATGGATGTAGCAATCATAAATAGAAGTAACTTGGTCGGAAAGCCCTTAGGTATCTTACTAATGAATCGTGATGCCACCGTAACTTTTTTCCATTCAAAATCAAGAAATCTGGAAGATAAATTAAGAAACTTTGATTGTATCATTACTGCCGTTGGAGATCGTAAAAAATTTACTCTCAAGAACAATATGGTCAAAGATGGCGTCATAATATTTGATGTCGGGATATCGAGAACGAATGGAAAAATTCAAGGTGATGTAGATTTTAAATCCATTTCGGAAAAGGCATCTTACATAACTCCAGTTCCTGGTGGAGTGGGACCAATGACAGTTACAATGCTATTAAAAAATACAGTACTAGCTGCAACTAATTTTAATGGAAAATACAATAATTAGAACAATGAAATTTGGAAATCAGGAACAGAAATCAATTTTAAGAAAGGAGATTCTTCATAAGAGAGATTCTATGAATCTAGCTGAAGTTTCCGATAAAAGTAAATTAATTCAAGAAAACCTCATAAGGGACCCAGAATTTATTAGAGCAAAATCTATTGGGCTTTATCTTCCCATTGGCTCAGAAGTCGAAACCTCATGTATAATCACACAGGTCCTGAATTTAGGGATGATTTTACTGTTACCACGGATTGTAGATCATGATCTTCGATATCATATTGTGGACCAAAAGGATTTTGATAAAGATATGTTTGACACAAATAAATTTGGGATAAAAGAACCAAAGTTACAAAATTCGAGTGTAGATTTCATTGATATTTTGATTATTCCTGGAATTGCATTCGATAACTATGGTTACAGGATTGGCTATGGTTATGGTTATTATGATAGATACATATCTAATAAAAAATTCTCAAAATGTATTGGTTTGGCATTTGATTTTCAATTTATAAAAAGTCATATCCCTGTATTTTCCTACGATCAAAAAATAGATCTATTGATCACTGAAAGTGGAAAACATGTATTTAATCCCTCTACAGTTTCAATGCAATAAGCCATTACAGATTTTGCTCGTATTGGAAACTTACCTATTTGTTTCTAGAATATTTAATGCCCTTTAATGCTATGTCTCGCCTATAGTATTCTTCATTTTCTCCCCAGTGTATTTTAGATACAACTGAATACCCTTTAGTCATAGCCTCTTCGAGTGTTTCGCCTAATGAGGTAACCGATAGTACTCTACCACTATTTGTAACTATTTCTCCCATTGAATTTTTTTTAGTCCCTGAGTGGAATATATGCGTATTAGGACCAAATTCTAATTCTAATCCATGAATGACCTTTTCAGTTTGATACTTTTCGGGATATCCTTTTGAAGCCATAACTATACAGACCGAATGTTTGTCGTTCCATTTAATAGGAGGCATAGAATCAAGCTTCTCATCTACGGCCGCCTCCAAATAATCTAAGAAATTAGATTTCATTCTGGACAGTATTGACTGACATTCCGGATCTCCCATTCTCACATTAAATTCTAGCACATATGGTTCATTCGAATCCCGTTCTATCATAATACCCGCGTATAGAAATCCTTTGAACTTTATTCCAAGATCATTTAATCCCTTAACAGTCGGGCGCATTATTTTGTCCATTATCTTGTTTACAAGATGATTTGAGATAAGTTGTGTGGGAGAATAGCTTCCCATGCCACCAGTATTCGGCCCTTTATCCCCATCGAAGATATTCTTATGATCCTGGCTTGATGCTAGCGGAATTATAGATTTTCCATCACAAATCGCAATAAAAGAGGCCTCATCTCCGTAAATTCTCTCTTCAACCACAACCTTATTTCCTGACTTACTAAATTCATCATTGATAAAGATTTTTCGCAATGCATCTCTTGCGGCTTTAACGTCATTGCAGACAAAAACACCTTTACCAGAGGCAAGTCCGTCAACCTTGATTACTACATTTTTTGGGTATGATTCGACATGTTTTATTGCACTGGCGGGATCTGAGAAAATTGAGAAAGGTGATGTTGGAATACCCCTGTTTCGCATGAAGAGTTTTGCAAACACTTTACTTGATTCTAGCCTAGAAGCACTTCTTGTAGGACCAAATATTGACATGTGACCTTCCTCGAATATATCTACGATTCCCAATGAAAGCGGCTTTTCAGGTCCCACTATTGTAAAAGCATTCTTCTCTTTTGCGAATTCAAAAAGTTTCAACAGGTCACTCGAATCTATATTTATATTATTTTCTGTGCCTGCGTTGCCAGGTGCAAAGTATACTTTTTTCCCCGTATCTTTTGAGAGCTTCCATCCCAGGGAATGTTCTCTACCTCCAGAACCTATAATTAGTATGCTATCATATTTTTTCAATTTAAATCATGAATTAAGAATTTAACAAAGGTAATTTAATCAATCTAAATCACCTAATTCATTTCGAATTATCATGTAATTATCAATAATCACCGATTTTACAAAATCATAATATTCCAAATCAGAAAAGCTAACAGTTTCAATACTTGATTTTATTTTTTCCTTAGCAAATATCAAGTGATAACACATTCCCTGACCTGAGAGTGTTCGAAAGTAGTAATCATTGCATGAGCAGTAGCCCAAGTCTAGATCAATCCAGTATTCATGATGCTTGCCGACGATAGTCCAAATCATTTTCTTACTTGGTTCAAACAAGTGACATTTTAACGATGGCATAATTGATACACCTCTTGCTGTCTATCATTCATGGAGCAGGCTTTATAAAGATGATTTCGCTTGAATCGATTGAATCTAAGAAAAAAGGATCTTCAACACAATGACCGATGTGATTCATGTTGATTCCTTTAATGCTTTGTAGCACGACACAAATTGAACCATTAGATATCATGAATCCCAGTTCTCCTCTCTTAAATATTGATTTCTGTTTTTCTGCTCCCAAGGTCAATCCTGTTTCAACATAGCCTATATTCCTCTCCAGAAAATGCAGTCTTCCGGAAATCGGTATGGACTTGATTATGTTAGAAAAGGTTATTGGAGACAGATGACGAACAAGCTCCAGCACGATTTTACCTCTCCCCACAGCCTCAAAAACAACATGAATCCTTGAGACTGAATTTGTGTTGATCCAGTTCATTTCTTATACTAAAATACTTTGCACGTGACTATTAATTTGTTCATTTATTAGCAACATTTAATTATATATTCACTTTTTTTGGTT
>DATEFQ010000094.1:0-9965 GCA_035280585.1 Nitrososphaeraceae archaeon | reverse complement strand
TTCTGCTTATTTAATACTTTGTCTCGATGGTTAGCGATAATTTTCCGCTTTCCACAAATACTGCATGTTGAAAATTTATCTACCAAATTCATTTTTTATGATTAATTGTTTATATCGCACAGCCGATATAAAAATTTAGCCTAATCTGAGTTAAAGTCGCCGAACAATTCAATGATCTAGCGCAAATATAAACTCCTGATGCTCAATATTGTGCACTCATACAAACAAAAATGAAAGAAATTATGATAAAATTTTTAAAAAAGAATCTATTCGACGAAGCCGATTCATCGAATAGCAAATTAAGAATTTTGGATTGGATTAGGTAAGTAGTTTATAATAATGAATAAAAAATATATCTCACTATAAGGAAGGCCCCAAAATTTAGAGTCATACCTATTGATTCTACTTATTAATTTTATGTCAAGTATTATATTTTAAATCGTAAATGTACGCATCAGAACTTGAATTCTATTTTCAATGTAAAGACTAACAATAATAAGAGAAACTCGTGTTTAATAGAAAAAGGAATTAACGATATAAAAAATAGAAAAAAATCTGCTTTTCAATTTAAGTCTAAACCTCCTCAAAGCAAAATCTATTTTCTGATTTTAATCAGTATATTTTTTATTGTAGTGCCTATAGGAATAGAACCACAACTACAAACCAATTACGTATTTGGTGAATCCGATTTTCATTCTCAAAACGTCGACGATCAACATTATGATAAAGGTGATGCCGCATACTCCACATCATCTTCCTCTTCTGAATCTAGAACAAAACAAGATTTGATAGATCCATTTGATTCTGGCGCTCATAGTAATAACAAGAAATTCAGTGAAAACTTGGTAATACCTGATATTTTTGGAACACAAGATCATCATTCAAGTACAATTACAGATCCAGGTTCTAGGAAAAGTTCTGATTCCCAATCTAAGCTTCAAACCGAATCTGAATCTGAATTAGACATCCAATCACGAAATAAGTCAACAAGTGGTTATTTAGACAACAATAACGCCAATGTACAATCGGATCCTTCTAGTAGTAATATTAACAATAATACAAATACGAAAATAGATGAGGAGGTGGCTGTTTCGGGGGATCTATCTAATACGAATAATAATCAAAGTTCGAGTACCAGTTCCGAGTATGGATCTCAAACATACAATCAACCAAGATACAAGTCATATCGAGACTATATTGATAGCAATATAAAAAATGATACCATGATTCAATCAGACGATAAACCAGTTATCGAAACAGACAAAAAGCCAGTCAGTGAAGTAAACGCAAAGGACTCGCAAGGGAGTACTTCTGGTGATAAAGTCAGTCAGACGATAAATGAAAAAATAAATGCATTAGAAATTTCAACGAGTGGTATCCTAAGTAGCAATTCAAACAGCAATGCAGACAAATTAGAAAATCAACTTACAAATCCTGAGAACCAATCAACGAGTGAATCGAATTCTACTACAAGTTTTCAATCTCAGGCAGACAATACGCCAAGCGATTTAAATTCTACTATTACTTCTCAACCACTATATAAATCCTACAGGGATTTTGTTGAACATAATAAAGCAAATGAGGTCACAGATAATGATGACAACGCTTCAATAAATCAGTTGAAGAATTAGATTCGTCAAATGCCCCAAGTTTGCATGCTAATGTTTAATCGAACAATAAGGCCTATGGGAACAACTTCGATTACAAGTTAGAAGGATAAATCCAAACCTCAACTGGTAAACCCTTAGGCGAACAAGAAAGGTTTTGATCAGGTTATTATTCCCTAAATTAGGAACAAACAAGTTATCATGATTTACTGGATGCATTAAGATTAAGTCTAAAAGATTATAAAATAGAGCAAGCCGTGAGTGATTATGTCAAAAGAGGATGTTTGCACTGTTTGTTATCATAAAAGAGGTGTTCATACTTTAGCTCTTGGCAGTGATAATACACGCTGTAATTGGCATAACTGCAAATGTGGACGATTTGAAGAATGGTGCTTCAATTTACCTAGTTAAAATAAACTAGAATGGATACAGCTTGACATCAACTAAAATATAGACTGGAATTAGTTACCTCATGAGATCGAAGAGAGTCCTACAATTTAGATAGTTACCCCAAAATGGTTTCTTATTCCAACTTCAACTTAGCAATCATTAACTGGGTTAATTATGTTAAATCTAGATCAAGTTATTTGAAATCCTATTGGCATCATTGTCGAATTCATAACAAAAAAATTACTGAGATTAATGAAATGATTCTGCAGGTAACGAAATCCATAAGTGATAGAAAATTGTCAAATGACTAAGTTTTAGAAGGAGAGTTTTTGATTTTGCCCATCAGAGGTCTAGTATAGATCTGTATTTTTTAAATAGTCAAGTCAGCCGGACCAACACGTTAATGGTTTGTAGAAGTTCTGTAGCTATACTATGATTAGATTAACAATGTTAATTGATGCATATATGGTACATCCTGATAGTATTAAGTATGGCATTTGAAAATGTTCTTCTGGTAGTGATATTGATCGGTGTTGTACTTTTTGGTGCAAAAAAACTTCCAGAACTTGCTAGGGCTCTTGGAAAGGCCCAATCAGAGTTTGAAAAAGGAAAAAGAGAGTCTATTCGCGAGACGTCTACGGAAGAGAACAGAAGTGTGTCAAAACAAGCTGAACTAACTTCAGAACCTAGGACTGATAATGACATTAGAAAATAAAGATTGAATATAATGATACTGATTCTCCATAATTGGAAAGAAATCTATCTAAAAAGATAGTCGACTTATTCGTACTTTTCACTTCTCAACTACTACTATTCAAATAGGATTTAAGCTAGTTTCCGATCGACAACTGAATTTATCATTCTAAAGATCGCGATATTGACGGTATTGCTTCAATAATACTGAAAGGGTTTGAAGGATCATGTGATCGAATAATGCCAGTGATCTCAAAACCAGAACTACTTAGTAATTTCCTGAATTCTTCCTCAGTTCTTATTCTTCCTTTATGAGTGAGTGCTAGCATAAATATATCTGTAAATTTACCAATGAATGGTTCATTTCCTTCCGGCATAATTGTATCAATAATTAATAATTTACGCGTCGTATTTTTTCGATTAGTTTGGTTTTCGCTTCCTATAGCTGATGATCCATCTTTCATCGCTTGCAAACAATTCTTCAAGATAATCGCAGCAGACTGGTCGTCCCAGTTTAGAATCACATTCTTTATAATATAACCATCAGCGGCTGTAGTGGGAATAGATTTAAAAAAATCGCCTTCTACTAGTTTGCAACGAGAAGAAATGTCATGTTTGATCTTCTCGTTCGAATTTACAGATTGTCCTCCATAGTGCTCTTTGGCACTTTGAATTGCGTAGGGCAAGTCAAATAATACGCCATAAAGTTTAGGGTTATCCTTTAAAATACTTGACAAGAGAACTCCTTGGCCTCCTCCGATATCAATGATTGTATTGAACTGTGAAAAATCATACATATCTGAGATCAATGGAGTAACGGAGGATGTAAGAGAAGCCATTGCATTGTTAAATATTTGACTCTCTTTTTGATTTCGTTTAAGATATTCATACATGTCAAGTCCATTTGCGTGTTTAAATGAATTTTCACCAGTTTGTATACTGTATAAAAGATCATCTATAGCATTCTTAAATGATTCTAATCCAAACATTAAAGCAAAGTTACTAATTGAATTTTTTGCGTCAGATTGGATGAGTGACGCCATAGGTGTCAGCTCAAACTGTCTTATACTATGATCAACTTGTTGTTGTTCCTCACCTTCTTTTATTGTTTCAGCAAATATTCCAATGCTTGATAACATACGTAATAATCTATAAAGAGAATCAGGATGAGTTTTGGTCTTTTCAGCTAAATCTTCAACACTTTTAGGACCATCTTTTAAATAATCAGCTAATCTCAGTTTTGCTACAATGTAAATAGCACTGCTAGTTAACTGAGCGCGAGTAAGAATGTCAAATATTTCGAAGCCTAAATTCTGCATGATGACAAAGGATTACTAATATTATTGTCAATATGAGTGTTTAATGAATTTGAAGTGTTTTAAAATTCATTACCTTACCTACTACTCTCGAAGATTTGTATGACTTTTTAGTCATACATTGAATGTACGAATCTTATCGCTGTAGAGTGAATTTTGATTCGTCTTGGATAGATTAACTACTTGTCCTTCGCGTGAGGAACAACCAGAACTACACCCATATTAGGAATATTAGATTTAATCACCTTTTCAGTGTTCTGCATAAGCATTTCTACCTCATTCAATGGTTTGTTGCCATCGATTTCGATATGAATTTCAGCTCGTGAGACAATACCAGTTTGTCGCAATTTGATTGATCTCACGTTAACCCCAACTTCGATTTTTTCCTCAAGTAATTTTTTGATATAATCTACACTGATAGGGTTATGCCAAGCATCAACCAATATCAATGAGGATTGTTTTAATGAAACATATGCGACAGAAAAAATAAACCCTGCAATTATCATTCCTCCAATGGCATCGGCCTGCAAGAATCCAAACTGTGTCGCTATGAACACACTCAAAAAACCTAATACAGAAGCTGATCCATCCTTTATTGAATTCTTGGCGTCGGTTTTTAATGAAAGCAAATGGTATTTGTTTGCTATATTCCTCATCTGAAATGCTCTATGTAACGATATACCACCAGCGACAGCAAGTACTACCATAGTAAGTAACGGTTGCTTAATTTCTTCTGGATGGATAAATCCCTGATAAGAATGGTAAACAATGAAGGAACCTATAACGATCATACCAATTGCTGCTATCAAAGCCGCAAAACTTTCCACTTTATGATAACCAAATTGAAACTTTCTATCTGGAGGTCTGCGCGCAAATCTTAATCCTATCAAGACAATAAAAGATATCATAGCGTCAGACATCGAATCTACTCCATCGGCTGTAGCTACAACACTTCCGCTGATATGACCCATTAGCAGCTCTACAATTCCTATGCTGATTAAAGTTATAACGGAAATTTTGGCGATTCTTTGACCAGCGAGAAATCCTTCATTGACGAGTTGCAGGTAGGAGCTTCTATCCTTTGCAACTTCTGAATCAGGTTTAAGTGAATTCTGAGCAGATATCTCCTCTGAATTTCTTTTATTCAAATTGTAAGTTAAACTAACTATTTAACGACTCAATTGTTATTAAACATTGAGAGATCGTCAGCCTGGAATTTGTATTAAATTATAATAATTGCAAGATTTAGGCATAAAATGCGAATAAAGTGTATGACAGACAGTTTCCAATTGCCTTTATGTTTCATTAAAGTTTGTTGTGTTGTGTTTTGCCTTCCTACCAGTCTAATTTGTAACTGGGCCTTACCTTGTATGGAATTCTGTCGGTGGCTTGAATGATTTAGGGGTTTGTATGATATACTTATTTCCCCTAATCAAGTTTTATGGAACGCTAGCTCTAGACGAAGCCCTCCTATTTTTTAAACCGATCTTGAGCGCATTAATCTGTTTATTTACTTCAGCGAGTAAATTCTGAAGTTTTATTGGTTTTTGTAGAAATCCATTTATGATCTGTTTTTTAGTAATCTCATAAATGATCTTTCACTTCTTTAATGTGTTTCATCTTTTGATTTTTGTCTGTACACTGTGCAGAACTAAATAGAGAAACCTTAGCTCTAACACATGCCTTGAAACACATCATAAAATATATGATGCGAATTATGTTAGTATCCTTACTTTTATTAATATAATTTCTAATGAAATATACTTGCAAGTCTTCTCTTTTATGGTAATGAATATCCATGGCTAAATGAGCACCATCTTCCGCGATATCAGCATACCTTAATGAGTCATTAAATTCTATTCTATCATACATATAGAATTTTCCTCTAACATAGAAAATATTTTTCAAGTAGAGGTCACCATGAATATCGCGAATTATATGCTCTTTTCTACGTAGGTAAAACAAATCATTGTTGTTCCTTACAAAAAGATTTAGTTTCCTTTCGAAACTGCCATCTACTTTACCAAGTTTTGATATTGTTAGAAAGTTTTCTCTGATTTTGCTTTCCATTATTTGCGGTTTACCATAATCTGATATCGTTGCACTCGTTTGAGCCGTACTGTGAAATTTGACAAGATTGTCAATTAATAAATCTAAAATGCATTTATTCAATCTGTTTAATTTTAAAAGATTGTCAAGCCTAAATTTCTGTGGAAATTCTTTCATTTTATTGCAAATTCCAATGCAGTACCACTTTCATCAAGACTTACCAACTTGTAGTTACTATTTCTTTTATTATTTTCACCACACATAGATACATTGGGCTACAGAGAATTTTATTTAGTTTAAGTTCGTTCTGGCAAAATTTTTTTCTTAATTCTTTATTAGAAAAATCAAGTACATTTCCAAATCTCACTGGTTTTTTTATTTTATATGCGATCCGACCAGTAAGAATTATCCAAGAGATGTGAGTTTCAATAATTTTTACGTACGAAGTAGAATGTGGAAAGGCGATCTTTTTTTAAAAGCTGCAATTGAATCAGCTATATTAAATTCCATCTTTAGTACAAGCCATTTTAGTTCAATTTTATTTAGTTAACATTTAATCCTTATGAAACGCTATATATTGCCGATACTCAAAAGTTTGAAACCTAAAATATTTATAAGTTAATCTAGTTAGAATTACAGGTTCAATTGATTCCGAGTCAAATTCCTTCATTTTAAGGAAATGAGATAGTTATTGTCACTAGTACTGATAATCTGTGGTTTACCTGGAGTTGGTAAATCAACTGTTGCAAGATTGCTTGCCCCCAACATCGAAGCCGCAATTGTGTCTTCAGATGAAATTAGGAAAAGCCTATTTAGAGTACCAACGTACAGGAGACATGAGAAACGTTTAGTATATAAAGCAATGTTGCTTGTGGCAAGATATTTGCATAATGCAAACGTCAATTGCATACTTGACGCTACTTTTTCAAGGGATACCGCGCGACAGGAAGTACGAGACACACTAGGACTTACTAGAGATCAATTCCGCATAATTGAATGCACATGTCCTGAAGATATAGTAATGACGCGCCTTAAACAAAGAAAAAACGATTTTTCGGATGCAGATTATTCGATATACAAAATGATGAAAAGAATTTATGAACCGATCAAAGTAGAACACATAAAGATAGACACTCAGAGATTATCTGAGAATGAAATTAGAAGACTCGCTTCAATTATTATTGAGATCAAATAGTTTTGGTGAGATCTTAAAGACGAGAAGTTTAGAGCTACGTCCAAACTAAGTAAGAAACAGGTTGATGAGACACCAGAAGGTTGGAACGTAATGCAAAAACATAGCACTAGTCAAACTAACTATGCAGTTTTGAGAGATGCCATATCAATAGAAAAGCGATACCTTACATCAGACTTGAGCATTCTCTCGTAAGCCTCGTTAACCTTTTGGATTGGAATGACTTCAACATCCGCAGTAACGTTATGTTTGCCACAAAAGTCGAGCATTTCCTGCGTTTCGGCAAGGCCCCCTATGGTCGAACCAGAGACGCTCCGACGCTGGGACAAAAGTGCAAATCCAGATACAGCGTGAGGCTTATCTGGTGCACCGACAAGAGTTAGGTTTCCATCCCGGCGGAGTAGTTGAATGTAGGAGTTGATGTCATGTTCAGCTGAAACTGTATCGAGTATAAAGTCAAAACTCCGAGTGTGTTTTTTCATTTGGTCGGCGTCACTTGAGGCGATAATTTCATTAGCTCCAAGATGAATTGCATCCTCCTTTTTGCTCAGTGAAGTGGTAAAGACAACGACGTAAGCGCCAAACGCATGAGCAAACTTCACGGCCATATGTCCAAGTCCACCAAGACCAACCACTCCGACTTTCATTCCATTAGTAACACCCCAGTGTCTCATTGGTGAATAAGTTGTGATACCTGCACAGAGTAGAGGCGCAACTCCGGCAAGATCGAGGTTCGAGGGAACATGAAGCACAAAATGGTCGTTAACCACTATACTATCAGAATATCCTCCATAAGTAACACCTCCTAAATAATGGTCAGGAGAATTATACGTAAGGGTTAAGTTGGGACAATACTGCTCAAGACTAGTTTGGCAATCGGGACACGATCTGTCAGAATCAACCAAGCAGCCTACTGCTGCAAGATCACCTGGCTTGAATTTGGTGACTGCAGAGCCGATCTTTGTCACTCTGCCAACTATCTCGTGTCCTGGAATGCACGGATAGACGGTAGGCATAACGCTCCATTCATTACGGACTTGGTGGAGGTCTGAGTGGCAGATACCACAAAAGAGAATTTCGATTTGAACGTCATGATCGCGCGGATCCCGTCGGGAGATCACAGTTGGAACTAGCGGTGAGGTTGAACTTGTAGCAGAATAACCCTTGGCGGAGTATTTGCCGTGTGATTCAGAGGTAAATTGTGTAGCAGACATGGCAGCTTACCTGCAGTATTACAAATTTATTGTATTTAAGGATTAGAAAAAAATCCTTATATTTTTTATTTAATTCTAATAATATCTCTAAATCTCCTAGTTTTTCAGGAAGATATTATGGTAAGGGTGCCAGAATATGTGATAAGATCGTTCCGCATACTAACGTTACCATAGCAATATACAACGATGCCACAATATCCTTAAAAAATTTATAATCAATTTTTAAATTGAGCGAAATTAGATAATTCGCAATCTTGTATTGCTTATTAAGTATTCCTGACCTTAGTTAAGGCGTATCTTGATCAGGCAATAAATCCCAATTGTTTTGGTTACTCATACATTTATACTAGAAATAACAATAACGCACAATGGACGGCTCCTATCTATTTTTAGCAGGCATTATAATGCTTACATCAGTCGCGATTATTGATCATAATAATTTTACTTATGCAGAAACAAACATTACTACCAATGCTACAGCTAATGCTTCTAACACAAACTTACCTGCATATTTGACGAATGAGTCTAATTATTTTTTTGTGAAGTATATTCAAAGTGATTGGAAAACTGGTATCGTCAACAAAACTGCACAGTTTGACTCGAACCAGAATGCGGTAACAGTAGAATATAACAATTCAACTTATTATGGAACGTTAACTGATAAAGAAGAAAAATCATTAAAATTAGCTTTATTTGATATTCATTTCTTTCGACTTCCTCATGGCTACCCAATGACACTAGAAGCTCCGACGGACAATGTCAGTGCATACAATCTCACTGCTACTATAAATAATCTGACTAATTCAGTTTATTGGATCGATAAGCAGAATGATACCGTACCGTCAGGACTATTTTTTCTGAAAGATAGAATAGAGAGTTGGCTTCGGAATGCCACACTGATTAAACAGGAGAATCCTACTACAACTATTACACCCTCATGCGGTCCTATTGAGGGATTTAATTTTAATATGATGGCAAATGGCTTTGCTCCAAATAGAACACTACACTGGGAATTGCTTGACAAAGACCACCAACCAGCTTTGTTGGGTTATTTTGAGACAAACAGTACAGGGGGATTCAATCAAACCTCTGATGTTTCCCAGATTTTGCCAGGTAAGTACCTGCTTCATGTATTTGACGATGTAGATAACGACGCTCATGAAGATTTCGTTGGTAAGGAAACATTTACTTCATTATCCTATCCTTGTGAGCAAAACAACAACGCAACAAATGCACAGGCAAACGGAGTTTCTGGTAACGCGGCACCAGCTGTCAATCCCGCAACACCTGTTAATACGCCGCCTGTCGCCAAGGCACAAAGTGTGACCACAAATAGGGATACGGCTGTGTCAATAAACCTTGTTGCTACTGATAAGGATGGGGATAGCTTGACCTATTCTCTGACATCCTCACCTAGCCATGGATCACTAAGCTCATTTGACAAAGATACCGGATCAGTTCTTTACACCCCAAAAAGTGGATATACAGGAAATGATGGCTTTAC
>DATEFQ010000093.1:0-13392 GCA_035280585.1 Nitrososphaeraceae archaeon | reverse complement strand
TTCAGAAAAAAGCATATTTGTCTTTAAAGTATTATTAATGTGACTGTCAGAGGAGCCGCTTGACTCCATATAGTCATAAAGTTCTGCAATCAACGAAGAATTTACATTATTTGAAAGAGATTGAATTTTGCTTATTGTTGTTGATAATTTGGCTGGCATTGGTTTCACACTACCCATATATGTAATTCGAACATCTTAATGAACCCGTACGATTAGTGGACTGGATGGGATTTGAACCCATGACCTTTTGCTTGCGAAGCAAACATTCGTACCACTGAACTACCAGCCCCTAGACTGATGTTGCAAATCCCCGATATAAAATGTCACAATCATTTCTCTTCATTGCGATTAATATGGGCAAAGTATCAGTAGCGAGTATGGAAAAGTAAACAACACAATAATAGCTCGATGACACCAGAATGCTAAATGTGTCCTACTTTGGCAGTTATTTTTTATATCGATAATCGTTAATTAAGGATATGTCTGCTGAGGATATGAATGTAGAGAAGATGTCCGATGAAGATTGGAAAAGTAAACTAACGCGGGAACAATATGAAGTTTGTCGCAATAAAGGAACAGAAACGCCATTTTCAGGAGAATATTATTATTTAAAAGATAAGGGAATTTACAAATGTGTATGCTGTGGTAATGAATTATTCAAATCAGAGACGAAGTTTGATTCTGGCACTTGTTGGCCAAGTTTTTATGCTCCAATCAATCAAAACAACGTAGAATATCTTGTAGATGATAGTTTTGGAATGAAAAGAATTGAGATTAACTGTAAAAAATGTGGTGCACACCTTGGGCATGTATTTGATGATGGTCGTCATCCTACGAATAAACGGTACTGTATTAATTCTATTTCTCTAAAATTAGCAAAAGAAAATGGCGAGGATAAATTAAAATAACCAATTTAGAGGTTTTTTTATGTTATCAAGTATCCCCCAACAGTTCTCATCGTTTGCTTGTACAGTTCTATTGCCTCGTTGCCATATGCTTGTAATCCATATTGTATTCCTTCTTTAGAAGTCACTTCTACAAAGTAGTGCTGCACACCATTATCCAACGTCCGCAGGCATTGAGGATATCTTGTAATCTTACCATTTTCGTTACTACACAAGGCTTGAAGCCGTTGTGATGCATCCATGTCCCATCATTTTGGTTAGAAAATTACCTTTCTAGGTCCCTGATATACCGATTTCGTATGATGATTCGACGTACTTCGTTTTCTTTTCTCTGCGTTTCAAAAGATTTAGTTTTGATATTAAATGAAGGGACCCTAACGTCACTGAGAATCCGACTATGTACCATTCCAGCATTTCGATAATTCCTATTGATTCCATATCTCTCATAATTAGTGAAATGATATTTAAGAAGAACTAAGCTATGGCTATGAGAACTCATAACATACTATTACTAAACAAATTGTTATGATTTGTATTTTTATTAATACGAAATAAAACATAAGAGTCAAGGTGATTATGAAATTTATTTGGTTGAATTAACTATACTTTTAACATCTTTAAAATTTAATTATTATGGTTAAAAATAATTAGTGTCCATTCACTATAGTTACTATGGTAGGGAAACTCCGCAGGCCTTAAGTTGATTGAGTACATAGCTTACCTCATTGGCATCTACACTTCCAATAGTGGACTTCTGATTACTTCCTACAAGTAAGTTAATTAGTTGAGAAATCATCTCAGCATCATAAAATGTTACCGTCTCAGAAAGTAATTGTGCTATTTTGTTCGTGTCAATGGTGCTATTTATTTTGCCACTTAATATTAGAGATGCAAATTTTTGAATTGATTCGTAGATTCCAATATTGTATCCAATAAATGCTACCCTTTCAGGTTTCTCTGTCAAGGGATCCATAATATAAAATACTCCGTTCAGTATTTATTTGTGTTTAATATTGATAGTAATGTATGTTTAAAAATCAGGATATTTGATTTTTAAAGCATCGAATTAGAATCTATCCATTGCATGAATTTAAATGAATTATGGGTTATCTAGAACGAATCAACTATTTCAGAGTAATTAGTTACGACACTATCAATATATTTATTGGTCTTATAAAAGAGACCGTTTACTAAGTTCCTGTTCAATAAGTCATATAACCTTGTTTTTTTTCCTTGAATGTTGCTGCCAAGGTCTTTATTTTCATCATAATTGAAATCTTTAATTTTTATGCAGATGATATTATCGTCTAATAGCTTCTTCATCTGCCAAGAAATCGTAGATGCTGCCTTTCTTGTATTTTTTATTATCTCTTGCTGCGAGATTGGTCCCTTCTCATAAAGTAATTTTATAATCTCGTATGACGTTTGACTTCTCAAATTCCCTAAGATTCCCATAATATCATTTGAAATATTTCGTGGAAAGAATCTTGTTATCTTCGATTTTCTTTCTACGTTTACTAGGTCCATTTTTTCCAACTTATCGATATGATACGAGAGAACCCCGTTTGGGAATTTAATCAATCTCATCAGTTCCCTATATCTAATTCCAGGATTTTCGTCAATGCATAATAATAACTCTTGCTCTAATTTAGGTAACGTGTTAGTCAAGTATTCGCTTGAATTATTATATATTGAATCTAATTTGTAGCTCAATTTGTCTTAAGGAGCCCCAATCCAAATAAGGTCAACATAATTAATAATACTATGTGGGGTAACTCGATATTTACAGAGGGTAATATTACGTTGGTCAGGTTACCTGTTGAAGTAAGCAGCATTATTACCTCTACAATTGCAAGTGTTACAAATCCTAGGGCCATACAAAGCATCCTTAAGCTCTTGTTTTTTAAATATGCAGAAATTGCAACTAATCCGAGAAAAACTGAAATGTTTAAGCTAACAATATGAATAATGATATGGTATATCATGTATCTGTGCATAATATGAGGTATGGTTAATGGTATGAGCAGAGAAGAAACAATAATCGTAGTAAGTGCAAAGAATTTGAGTTTATTATCTAGTAGATTATGACTTCCCTGCGATTGCACATTCTTTATTATTCGTATGACTAGATTTAAATTAATTGGTACAGCACTCGAAGCTAGTGTTTTTAAATACAAACTTTACGAAATTTTGGTTTTTTTATTTGAAAATAAACTGGCCATTGCTGGCCAGTTTAATGTTCGGATTTGGCGTAATGAATCGCAGTACGTGTTTCAAATTTCAAAAATGAAAACAAGCAAATGTAGTTAGAGTATAAGCACTATTGAACATTCTGGTACAACCTTGGATGTACCTTTATCCATTATTAGAACAGGAATGCTAGTTCCAATAATTTATCTACGGCTTTTTACAATTGAAATATTTGATTTAAGGTCCACTATGCTTCTAGCATACATATACGCACTTATTATAATCCCTACTAGGATAGCTGGGGCAATAAAATTCTGGTATGTAATATCTAATTTTAAATTCGGTGTAGTGCCTGAGATGGAACTCTTTGTTGATTGTTGAACTTGTTGTTGAACCGCTGGTCCGGCGTTAGGGTCTATCACGCCGATAGAGTTTCCTCGCTGCTCGGCAAACCATATGTTTCCAATTGAATCAGAAGTAATCCATTGTATAAAAGGTGCAGGTGCTTTAACGGGGACTTCTCTAATTTTAGATTTTTGAGTATCTATGACTGCTAACTTGTTTATTGTGTGTTCAGCTACCCATAAATTCCCATATTTATCAATAGCCATTCCAAAAGGCAATCCTGCTTCATTGATCATGGGCAGATCAGTGAATGTTTTAGTCAACGGATCGAAAACAGTTACTTTATGACCGTCATGTTGTGAAACATAAACTTCACCAGTAGTCTTATCAATTAGTAGTGCTGTGGGACTTGCCAATGGCTTATTCCCATTTGGAGAATACTCAGTTATAGTATAGTTGTTACTAGGATCAATTTTTCCTAATTTTCCTGATTCATCAGTAAACCATATCAAATTACTGACAGGGTCTGAGGCGATAGCAAAGGGTCCCACGTTTTGCTCCGACGGGTGTATCTTTAAAATAAAGTTACCTGTATTCGGATCAAAACGCATAACTTCTCCTGTTATCGGTGAGGTTATCCAAATGGTATCATTTGAATCAATTGTCATACCTGACGGGGTTACATTTTTTGGAATGTGATATAATTTACTAGTATTATCTGTAGGATCAAAGCTTCCAATAGCTTTTGTAAGTGGATCCACATACCATAAATTATTCTTTGAATCTAGAGCCATCAAAGTGACTATATTCGTTCCATTAATCTTGTGTTCTACATAATTTCGGTTATTGATATCATATGCAAAAATACGGCCGCTTCCAAGTATTGTATCACCAAACCATATGTAATTCCTACTTTTGTCATAAATCGGATATAACGGTTGTATGGTGGTGTTGGAAAAGGGTCTCAAAGTGGAATTGGATATCGGAAATTCTGTCACATTGAATTTTAGTTGATTAAAGTTTGGTTTTACAATCAGGTTATCAAATGAACCGACAATACCTGACATGTTTTGTTTTGCAGGAGTACCCTGTACCTCCATGTTCCACGTGCCCGGTATTCCAAAGGAGGCATTAGCTGAATATATTCCTGGGGACTGCTTAGTAAGATCCACTGTAATCGGGCCAATTGACTGTTCAATTTGGGTGTATTTTAGCTGGGCTGATTGCATGTCAATAGGTTTCCCATTCACATCCAAAAATGATACTTTGAAATTGTTATTCCCAACCTCAAATGGCTTTATTGTTAAATCAACTTTGGTTCCATTATCGAGAAACCTCGTTGTCTCAAATGGTACATTTTGAATTGCTGTTGTAATCACAGCTTGTGCTTGGTTCTGGACTTGACTTTCAGGAACGCCTGTGTTTACCAATAAACCTACACTTATGAGCAGTCCAATTCCAAGTATTGATTCAACTACTAGAGCCTTTCTAAATTTGCTGACTATTAAATTAGCCTTTATTTCATTGTCAAAGTGATCATTAGATGGGTCCGAATCAATTGATTTGCTACTACCTATAACTTGTCCTAACTTCAGCGAATCAACGACCTTTTTCTGAATAAATATACTGCTATATCCCCCTAGAATAACCATCAAACCTGCGAATATGAGTTTTGCAATTAAAAAGGTACCATATAAGGAACCGATCACTAATGCTAAATTATCTTCAAGTATATACAATAGGAATGGACCCGTAATAAATATTGTTCCTAACAAAGCTACTACTAGTGCAGAATGTCTTGGAATCCACACGGAAATAGTTCCCAATTTGTAATACCAGTTCATCGTTGATGCTCTTAATTTTGGAATTAGCACAAATGCGAGGTAAAACGTACCGCCTATCCAAATTGATGCAACTAAATTATGTATAAAATCGATTAATATTGGAACTAATTGCTTATGTGACGCACCGTGTCCAATCAAGCTCGTTGTAACAAGTAAAATCATACCTATTATAAAAAAACCGGCGTTCTCCATTGTGGACATTGAATATGATTTGTTTTTCCTAAATTGCCTAAATTCAAATAATGATAATCCCAAAATAATAAATGAAATTACAGAACGCTCAATTAACACTGTTCCAAACCTGGTTCCAAATACATCAATTATGCTTCCGTGAATTGAGATTGCCTGAAAAAATAGTATAGCAAAATTTGAAGATACTAGTATTATCGATGCCACTAGATAGTAAACAACAAGACTTCTACCGACTCTAGTTCTAATTTGAGAGATAGAATCAGTGAGTAAAGTAATCTTTGAAAGTGGTTTCCATAACCAAAGGGTTCCGAACGCTGCTCCGACAATCATTACTTGTGCTAATAAGGTGGGAAATCTTGCAATTGCCTCCGGGAGATAGAGGGTTGACGAGGTAGAGGAGGTTGGTACATTTGCAGGTACAACCGTCGCCTCTCCAATGCCAAATACAAACGCATTGTCAGTTACATGACCATCAATTGCAGATAACACATTAGTAGATACCGTGTAAGTTCCATCTTTCAATAAAGGTAAAGAAACAGTTAATGAGGATTCATCATTTTGCAAGTGATGGACATCCCCCTTGTCTACCTGCTTCCCGTTAGAATCCAGAACTTTTAGGTGGCTAAAACGCAAATCAACTGGTTCGCTAAAGAATACATTTACCTGTTGAGGAGACTTGGGTACCGATTGTGATTGTGACGGGGTGCTATTTATTACAAATGCGTGTCCAAAAGACGTATGTATGGCACCAAAAGCAAAGAGGGTCACCAAGCTGGTTATTAACAAGAATTTAAGATTCTTAGTAGACAAAGAAGAAATAGGATTATGCCCAAAATTAAGAATCAATTGGTCTCTAGAAAAATTATACTGTTTTGATTATTTTATTATTACCTTTTTTCTAGTACACTAGTCGAATTTATAGGATAAAGGATATAACTCGTAACAGGCTCTAAATTAAGATGTATGGATAAGACGAAAGCAATTCTTGTCATTGGCTCTTTTTTACTATCTGTCATAGTCATCGCGGGTCATCCTAATGTTTCCTTTGCGCATACTAGTAAGACATTTGGGAATACCACTGTTGAAGTCGGGTGGTTGTCTGAACCCCCGCTTGTTTCTGATCTTAATAGCGTAACTATAGCTGTAAATAAGGCAGTTGGTGGTAATCAAACACCGGTCCTAAATGCACTTTCGAATCTTTCAGCGTTTGTAAAATTTGGAACAATAACCAAACAACTGGATGCTCAACCATCACCAACAACGGACGGTGAGTATGACGCGAAGATAATTCCTACCAGGGTCGGTCCGTATAGCGTTTTACTCAAGGGCGATATAAAGGGTCAAAAGGTTGATAGTGAATTTAAGATTGAGGATATAGAATCAAAAGGAACTCTTTCCTTTCCTGACAGCTCTGTTGATACCACTAACACAAATAACATGAATGGACAAATTCAGAATGTTATGAGCAAATTATCTAATGATGTTCAAAACAGTAGAAATGATTTGAATGCGTCACAGAAAAAGATGGCCGATATTCAAGAATCGATTAATGAATTAGAAAAAAATTTGAATAGTTCATACCTCATATTGATAACCTCTCTTGCAATTGGTATTGCTGCCATTGTAATGGCGGCTTATTTACTAAATAGGCTACGTATAAAGAATGGAATCATTGAAGGCTCGTAGCATGGCCGCTGCTTCCACTCGGCCGAAGAATTAAAAGTCGTTAGCGTTGCTCCACATAGTTTTGATCCCCCATAGTTGTGGTCTATTCTGCTAGCTCGTCTTCTGTGCAAATAGATCTCTTATTCCCATAATACTACTTTTCAAAAGTTAAAAAAATTGAGAAGAGCGATAAAAAGCAATGGATTAAAAACAAGGGAATTCAATCTTTTGAAGTACTATCTTGATCCCTGTACAAAAAATATTGTATAGCAGATACCTTTTTCTATTAGTTTTGTTACTTTTCGTAGGTTTGAATGGGTATAACCACTCACAATTTATCTCAGGTCATTTTTTTGGAGCAACAAAGAATATTGGAAACTACCAAATAGTTTTTGCTCCGTATCCAGCTCTTCCTCTCGCTGGCGACAATTCAACTTTACTAAATCTTAGTATCCTTGATAAGACTAATAAGAACCTAAATAGCATCGATGCATCCCTTATAATAAAAAACAAGATGAATGATTCCATTATTCATGAATTTCCGTTTAAATTTTATGACTTTAGTGATATCACTTTTCCGTACACCTTCAAGGAAGTTGGCGACTATCGGATTTCTTTACTAGTCAAGATAAATGGAGATCCTACTTATTCCCAGACTCCACTATCAGCTGAGTTTGATATATCAGCAGCAAATCCAAACCAGATAATACCTACAGATGAGCTTATAATTTACTATCTCCTTCCGGGATTAGCTGCGGTAGCTGGGGTTGTAATATATTTAAGACACAGAAAAAAAATTTGATCTTATTTGGGATATCACATTTTTCAAGTGGCAGTCAAAATATCATTTATATTTTGGTGAAAAACCGGTACTCTATGTCTGTTATCTTAAAACCTTATCAGGAGACGTCTTGCAGCAATCTCAAATGGGGATATTGGCCTAATAAAAATGTAATCAAATTTGTGACTAGGGTTCCCTGTTGCGTTTTAGTTAATTATATAACAATAAAGTTTAAAATTTTAGGAAACGGATCATTACGAAAGTCTATCAAGTCAATCCAAGTATTATCGAATTCGATTGATGTACCATAATGCTATTATTATATTGAGTTTTAACAATTGTATATGAATAGGATACTTGGTTTTTCGACACTGGGTTTCGTATTATTAGTAGCATTTTACTCAAATGCGAACTACTTCATATTTGCTCACACCTTTTCTGGAGATGAAAGTGCTTCGTTTTTGACCACTGCAGAAATGATGAAAATAGAATCACAATTGGCGCAAAAGGATCTTGCGTCAAACGCTACTACTGCTAAAGAGCATGCTCAGCACACTACTGAACTCATAAAAGCAAATGATACAAAGGAAATTAATGAAAGAAACCCTCGACTTGCGACCGAATTAAATAATACGTTATCAGATTTTGTTAAAACATTTGATTCTGGAAAACCCTCAGAATCGACAGTTAAAGACAAGGCTAGTAATCTGGATGATATAATGGCTGAGGTAGTAAGCGCTAGGATTGATAAACAACAACTTGATAATGTAACCGTAAAAGCTCTAGTGGTAAATAACTTGGTTGGCGAAACTTTAGAACACTACAATAGTTCTTTAGGCATGAGTGAAGCAAGCCATGATAAAAATAACACATCTTCCTCAAATTCAAATGAAACAAAGATAAGGGACCAAGCAGACTATGAGAGCGCACAAGGTGCCGTAACGCGAGCCATTGATTTGTATAATGAGATCAAACCAAGTGGAAGTGCAAATTCAACAGAACTGGTAAACGCATTGAGCTCTTTAAAAGATAAGATAGATGGCAAGAGTCCCTTTGATCAGGCTGACAAGATAGTAGATGACAAAATTACACCTCTGCTAAATGATATGTTCAAGCTAAAATTGGCTGTTGAAGAAAATCATGGTGGAGAAGGGGAACACGCTTCGCCAGGAAATGATACTCACAAGTAAGAATTAGGCGGATGAAAGAAGGCCGTAGCTTCTATATCTTTTTATTACTTATTTTTATTTTATTTGCAAAAAACGAGAAAGAAGATATTAATGCTCTAATTGTTGAGAATAATCCTTTTTATGGATTAAGTAATGAAAAGGTGAAATCAGTTGAGTCTTCCTCAAATGATAATCTCATAAATATCAAATTAGAGTATTCGCCTGAAACATTTCAACCAGGCTCTCCAGAATTTTTCAAGGGGACTTTATTTTACAAAAATAATAATCAAAGTGTATTACATGCAGATACTGACATAATGATTACTAATAATGGTAAAGAACTTTATAAAGAATCAACTCAATTTTCTCAAGGCTATGTTCACACTCCAAATGGCATAGTCTTATCATCATACAAGTTTCCAGGTGCAGGACAATATATAATCTCGGTAAAAATAGCTGGAATTAACTTTATTCCTATAACACCCAAACAAGTAAATTTTGTGGCCAATATAACTGAATCCAACCACAATTATCAAGTAAATATAGCAAAATGAATACGTCAGAAACAAGATATACAAGATATAAGTACTACCATCTTATCTCATTATTCTCAAAAGAGTATGATGCTAGGTAGAAAACTAATGCTTTACAAACTAATTATAGTTCGATTAAGTTACGATGATTCTTTGTCTGGAGGAGTAATCCAAATTTGAGGCAAACTATTAATGCAAAGGCTAAATTTCTATTTCTTCTCCTTGTGATTTCCGTTAGTATGATGTTATTGGGTTCTAATAATTTTGATAATCTGTCATATGCGCACCAGTTTACACCTAACGAAACTGCTACTTTTGTAGGAATTCTAGACCAAGTACAGGCAGAATTAGAACTCCTTGTAACAAACCTAGAAAATAATAACGCGTCATTAGCTCAAAGTCACGCATATAAGGCTGCCTCTCTTCTAACGCCCAGGATAATGGCAGAAATAACAGAGGATAATCCACGATTAACAAGTGACCTTTTAAGAGCACTCGATCAGCTCCGAAATGTGTCATCTTCAGAGAGTCAGCTAAAAAGCGTGAGCCATCTTGTAAATGACCTTAACAACAGATTGGACCAAGACTCATTGGTCAGGTTGGCGCAGGTACAACCAACCTCTTCAAATCCCCTGGAGGGAGCGTTAAAGTCGCTAATAGGTATGTTTGGCGGCAGCAACACCCGTGAAGAAGCAGATCAGAATACAAAGCTTCAGGCGTTAGCTTTTGCCAATGTGATAGATGGACTACTCATAAACTATGGAAAGGCCTATGATGTTGGATTTGACATGACCAATATGTCAAATATGGGCATGGCTGCGAATAACAGTAGTCCAGGTTCTATGGTTATGAGCAATCCGATGTCGGGGAATAATTCTGGCACGAACAAGATGAATATGCCATCGATGAATGCATCTTCCAACACATTGAACATGACAAATCATGGGAGTGGGATGAATATGGGCTACTCGTTAGCTAATATTTCAGATTACCAGAGTGCTCAAGGCTTAGCTAAAAAGGCATTTGATGTGTTTAAAACTAAACTCAAACTTGAGACTCCTGGCGACGACAAAAATGTAACAGCCTTTGTTACCAAATTAGGAACTGGTCTAACTCATCTAAACGAATCAATTTCAAGAAAGGCTTCACCTCTCGATGTTATGATGATAGTTCACACACAAGTTCATCCAAATCTATTGGAAGCATTCAACTTGCAGCTACGTAAATAAAATGAGTTCGGGATTTCCTACGAAACTTATGGCGGGCTTTATATTTCTAATTCTACTCATATAATCTAACTAAGAGTTGATGTAGATTGTCTTGTGTTTAAACTGGCCCAATGTTCCCCCTTAGTTTTAAATTTATATTTGGTGAAGAAATTCCTAATAATGTCTTATGAGGTCGCAAACTGGAAATAAGCCTCGAATGAGAGTCGGAAAGTTAGATGCTTTGAACATGAATATTACATTGCTAGCTATTGTATTATCGTTAAGTCTTATATTGTCTAGCATATCCATTTTGAATTTTCATTCTGTTTATTCTCAAAGCTCGGAGGATGCGAAAAGTCTGAATTGTAAGGATAACGCCGATCAATCCCAATATGTTACTAATGTAGCTATGCAAAACAACTCAAGTGGCTCAGGCCCTGTTACAAACGATCTTCCAGGATTTCATTATGTTAAAAAGTTCACTAGCAATGGTACACTCATTACCGCTTGGGGTACTAAAGGAACCGGGCCAGGACAATTTTTACATGCCCACGGAATTGCTGTAGATTCAAAGGGAAATGTTTACGTAAGTGATGCAGAAAAATGCAATATTCAGAAATTTGACAGTAATGGGAAGTTCATCACATCATGGGGTTCTCGAGGGACAGGGCCAGGACAGTTCTTACAACCTGAAAGTATGGCTGTAGATTCTAAAGGCAATGTATTTGTCGCTGATTATGCCGCCCAACGAATTTCCAAATTTGACAGTAATGGGAAGTTCATCACAATGTGGGGCAGCAAGGGAAAAGGCGATAGCCAATTCATTAAACCATGGGGAGTTGCAGTTGATTCAAAAGATGATGTATATACAAGTGATCAGGACAATCCTGAGGTTCAAAAATTTACCAATGATGGCAAGTTTTTGACCAAATGGAATTCTTATTCTTCTGGCATGTTATTTGTCCATTTGCACGATATTACAGTCGACTCAAATGACTCAATTTATGTTACTGATGGAAGAAACAATTCTCAAGTTGCAAAATTTGATAATAAAGGTGACTTTATTACAAAATGGGGCGGATTTGGATACGGAAATGGTCACTTCGTAGAAGATCATGGTATCGTAACCGACAAGCAAGGCAACGTATATGTTGTAGACACAAGAAATGTACGTATCCAGAAATTCAACAGCGCAGGCGATTTTCTGACGAAATGGGGATCTCTTGGATGTCGAGATGACGAGTTCTTGATACCACATGATATAGCAATTGACTCTGCTGGAAATATTTACGTCTCAGATAGTGGAAATGTTCATTTTAGAGCAGCTAAAACATGCGAGTATTACGATAAACAACAAGGAATGCTGAAATGAGCACCCATCGGGAACTATTCAATTAAAATTTGAAACTCATAATATTTTTTACACTTATCATACTAGTCACCGGTTTGATATCTTCAAATCAGTTAACACTAGCGGATGTGTTAAGTAATTCGCTAGAACAGCGAATAGGAGATTATGATATTCAAATCAATACCGTACCGAAACTTCCAATTCCTGGACAGGATTCTAGGATAAATATAAGAATAGCCACCGTTAGCAACAATCCAATAACAGATACGCCCATCATGATAAGATTATCGGACGAAAAAAATGAAATCAGCAGGTCACAACCCATAGTATTGCAAAGTGGACATTACGCTTATAATCATATTTTCAATAAGGCGGGGGTATTTCTTTTAAGTATCGATATTTTAGATAATCTTGCCGCAGGAGGCTTCAATGATTCAAACAAGGATCTTGTCTTTGATTTCCCGATTACAGTATCAGAACCAGTTTCAGTCGAGCTAACTTCATTAACCGTCCCTATCACGGTAGCTACCATTGCAATTGGTTCAATCGTAGCATTAGTATTGCTAAAGAGATCCAAAAGAAGTAGCAAGCTAATTTAATGTATAATAATCATAGGCTTTTGATCTTAAACGTGGAATTAGAAAAGAATACCTAATCAATTTCAAAATCATCAAGTTGAGAGCAGTTTCCTGCATACTTGTTGAAGATATTTTCCACTCCGTCAAATGTGGATTGATTTATTTTTCCTTCTGCTGCCTCGTTGCCAATTTTTAGTGCTACAAGCGCTTCGAACAGTTGTTTGAAATCTTTGCATGAGATTGTAAAATGATTACCGATATCTTCTGATAGCACTTTGGAAGCATTAGCTGTAGAATTAGATACAAAACTTTTTACTTTATTGTTAGATTTCAAGTTTTCATCTTCCTGTCCTTGAAGATTGAGATTATCAAGTTTCAGACCATGATACGGATTTAATGTTCCCATCATTAGTAGCCCTGTTAATATAAGAGAAAAGGTAGTCAAAGTTTTTCGGTTTAGAATTATTTTGGTACCCATAAGCGAATATCGTGATAATATGGAATTGAGGATTAATTAATGGTTAGTATGTAAATTATGTTAGAAAGTTCCATTCTAAAATTCTTATCTCCAAGATGTTATAGATATTTATAATATACTGATCAAATTGACTAGAAGAAAATGATTAGTGCG
>DATEFQ010000092.1:0-19357 GCA_035280585.1 Nitrososphaeraceae archaeon | reverse complement strand
ATAATTTTTTGATATCATCATATCCTACTATGCTGTCAAACAGGTCATACTCTAGAGCGGATTTATTTGAATTTTTAAGGAAAGTACTTTTCATTGCAGATATTTCACTTTCAGTAGACATGTCCTTCACTTGGTATATTGATTTGCATGATTATAGGCTTTCCTACAAAATCGTAATGTCTAATTACTTTAATTTAGTAGACGAAAATTATATAAATTCAAAAAAATCCTTTGTAGCACGAATTATGAAAGGTTCAGTCAATTAGTTTATCAATACCATCCAATTTTCATTTTAAAACTTATGTAAATAAATAAAAAATATTTGATCATAACATAGAATTTATTTTTGGTAAACTTCCTTAACCTCATTACACGATATTTAATAAATGACATATCTCCTACCTGCTAATAGCTGTTATTTATTGTTCCTTATTAATTAACAGATACACCAAGATTAAATGTGATTATCCAAAATGGTAATAATCATATCTAGTCCATAGAGTTTCCATATGCATTTGTCTGTGGTTTGCGGTTATCTGCATTGTGAAAACCATTCGTCTAGGTAAATTATTATAGACATTATTAACATTCAATTCATTAAATGCCTCATATGAAGAAAGGTAAAATTGCTGGGAAATTAAAGAATCCATCAAAAGATCTCATGACTGTAGAATGGAAAAATAGTCAGGTTGTAATGATAGATCAAACTAAATTGCCCGGTAAACTAGTATTTCTTAGATACAAGAAATATGAGGACGTTGCTCGGGCTATTGAACGATTAATAGTAAGAGGAGCACCCGCAATTGGAATTGCAGCAGCATTTGGAATGTCATTGGCTGCAATTTCGAGCAAGGCGAAAACCCAAAGTGCTCTTCTCAGAGACCTTAAAATTGCCTACGACAGACTAAGATCAACCAGACCTACTGCGGTTAATTTGGCGTGGGCACTTGATAAAATAATGAGTGTAGCAGCCTCAAAAAATAACGTAGATGATATCAAAAAATCAATTCTTCTTTCTGCCCTTAACATGGCAACAGACGATATTACAACAAATAAGAAATTAGGAATGAATGGGGCTGGAATTATACGTAACGACGACGTAATACTCACGCATTGTAACGCCGGTTCACTAGCCACAGTTACATATGGAACAGCATTGGGTGTCCTTAGAGCAGCAAATGATATGGGTAAGAAAATACAGGTGGTAGCAACTGAAACAAGACCTGTCATGCAAGGCTCTAGACTAACAGCGTTCGAATTAGATTACTATAATATTGACTTTAGTTTGATCCCTGATACTGCAGTAGGATATCTAATGTCTAAGGGTAAAATCAATCGGGTAATTGTCGGTGCGGATAGAATACTTAAAACTGGACATGTTTATAATAAAATTGGCACCTACCAAGTAGCTGCTCTTTCAAAAAGACACAACATTCCTTTTTACGTCGCCGCGCCTGTTTCCACGTTTGATTTGTCTAGTAGTGTCAATGATGTAGTGATTGAGGAGCGAAATAAAAATGAATTAATTAAGATGGGGAACAAGTTATTAGCTCCGAAGGGAATCAAGGTTTTTAATCCCGCATTTGATGTAACTCCTCCAGATTTGATAACAGGGATTATTACCGAAAGGGGCATATTAATGCCACCTTACGAGGAAAGTATTGCCAAAAACATCTAGTGATGGACAAAGTATTTAATCTCTAAGCATATTTTTAATATTAGATGTCAGAAAGTATCAGTCAAGAGCAGGTATATTCTGTTTTAAGAAAATGCATGGATCCGGAAATCCCTGTCAATATAGTCGATTTGGGTCTAGTCTATGGCGTAAACATTAACGAAGCAAATGATATCAATATTGAAATGACTATGACGACGAGGGGTTGTCCACTTCATGACACACTTGTTAGCGATGTCAAGAGATACATAGGAAAAATTGATGGTGTGGGTAACATAAATGTCTCGATAGTGTGGGATCCGCCGTGGAACATTGAAAGAATTGAACCTTCAGTGAGAGAAAAGCTGGGATTTGGAAAGCCAAAGCTCAGGTTTCAGGTTGACTATGAAAAGTATAAACCATTGATAAAGGGCAGATTGGTTACTCAAGAAGATGGGTCGCTAATTCTTGAAAATGAAAAAGAGCAGAGATTTATGGTAAATCAGGCTATTGTTGATTTTTGGAACAGTTGCGATGGATCAAAAACGATTACTCAGTTAGCAGATCATTTCTCTTCCAAATTGGGATTACCCAGACAACAAGTGGAACAAGAAGTAGTTCAACTCGTACAGCAGTTACTTGAATCTGAATTATTACGACCGGAATAATAAAAAATCACCTGTTTTGTTACCAAAACAGTATCGTTTCAGCCTTATCAACCTTTGATAAGGTTATTGTAGAATTAGGAATGGGAGATGGTCAATTTTTAAGTGGGCTTATTGAGTACAGGAACAGTCCAAACACATGCTACTTGGGTATTGAGATTGATGCTAAACAAATTCAGAAGGCTCATGAGAAGTTGAGAGGCAAAGATATTTACCTGATTAATGATTCGTTTGAAAACGTTCTTTCATTTTTTCCTGATGATTATGTTGATGAGTTCATTTTTGTCCTACCTTCTCCGAAATACATAGACAGAAATTCGGAGAGTCAATGGACATTATTGTATCAAGACATTTACAAGAAATTAAAAGATAGAGGAACCCTTACTATTGTTACGGAAATAATTAATGACCTATTGGAACCTATATCCGATAATGAGTTTAATTCATGGAAAAAGTGGTTAACTTCAAAGTTTGTGGATATTGGATTTAGATTGAAAGGCATATGTGATGATTGTCCCAGTTACTATAACTCTCATTTTCTAGCCCAGTTTAGGGCAGACAAATTGAGAATAAAGTTAATTACTCTAAAATTAACAAAGTAGGATCCGTGATCAATGATCCTACATCGAATTGTTCAAGTCTTACTTCTATGTAGTAACTTGATGTGATCGTTAAGACATTGTCTTGAACAGAATATCGAGGGGCAATTGATATGTTTGCACGGAATTGGATCTTCGTGGTTGAATTTCTTATTACAATAAGTGCAAAAAGATTCTAGTTTCGTAATGTCACGGTTGGAAAAAGCCCTACCGCAATTTCGCTTTTCCTTAAACCATCTAACGTCTAGATTTTGCTTCTCCGCATATGTCATAACTATATCGTAGGCTTCGTAGTAACCTTGTGCTAAAAATTCTCTAAGTGATATTTTTATATTATTCCCTCTAAAAACTGAAAATGAAACAATCCATTTTTCGTAAGGTATGATATTCTTTTCTTCCATAGATGAGACAATTTTCCTCCCTACCTGCTCATGATCTTTCAAATAATAAAAAGTGTTCTTAATTTCAAATATATGTTATTTGGTAATCAAGTTATTCAGTTTTTTAGGAATATACGAGTAAAAATGATAGTCTTATGCCAACCATTGAGAAGTTTATAAAATGCCAGTTCATAATAATTTTTAGATGGAAAAAACCTGTGCATATTGCGGTAGAATCTTTGACGGAGATAGTTGGGCGCATGTGGAGGGAAACTCAACTCTAGGCGTTATAAAAATAGAAAATTTTTGCTGTTATGAACACAGAACTTTATTTCTTGAATCTACATAAGTAATTGTTATTAATTTCCAAACATCTGACCAAGATTGTTACGTAAACTGCCCAGATATCCCTTTCTGCTCTCTTTCTTTTTGACATGTTCAAAACACTTATTACACAAAGATCTTAGATTAGAAGGCCTGTTGTCCTTCAATGAACCGTTAATGTGTTCAAAAAAGGGACCATTACTTCCTTTAAATTTAACGGAACATTTTTGACATCTATTATGCGAACGTTCTAGTACGGTTTGTCGTATGCTTAGCGTTAAGGTTTCATACTTCTTCTTATCTACAGTTCCACTTTCTCCAGTTCCAAAAAAAGACAATGATTAGTATACAATAAGGCCAAAAATAACTTTTGCTATTCCATTGATTGCAACATATTTCAAAAGGTGTAAATTTTATTGGTCAGGGTTCTTGTACCCACTAAAGGAGTGAATTTCTCTTTCGGATAAATGAAGTATAAAATGTAATTTTAATTTTAAATAATTTTACAAAAGCAGTCAAACTAAATGGGGTATTAAAGGATATAATTTCGATTTAGTTATTCGGACAATGGTGTGAAGACTATCGACCCTTCTAGAAAGGTGTGGCTAATACGAATGGGACATCAAACCTTACTATTGAGCATTCTGATCCCGGCATACACACCACACCGTATACAATTAAATTGTTACATTCCACTTTAGTATCGCTGCCTTCTGAATTATTTTTACACTTGTTAATTTGCTGCTTTTCATTATTTACTTGTACGTTATTGTCGTGCCCATTTTCATCGTCCTCTGCCCTAGCTTGTGGAATTCCGCTTAATAGCGTAGTGGACACTAGTGTTACTGTAAGCGCAAATACTATCATAATTGCCATACTTGAACTATTCATTGACTTGATCTTTTATTCATAATATATTAGAGGTGCGCTACAACAATTACTAAGAAAAGCTCAGGATCTTGTTGGGAAATTTGTTTGTGTAAATTTTTTCTATAACACGAATTAAAGATTTAAGAATAAGCTTTGAGACAATCACTCAAGCTGGAAAACCAAAATGGACCGAGTGGGATTTGAACCCACGACCACCTACGTTTCCTCTGTAAATGTGACGCTTACATTTACATGCAAGGCAGGTATTCTACCAGGCTAAACTATCGGCCCAATAAACAAAATATTTTTTTGCTTGATAATTTAAGTGCTTTTAATCAAATATGAATGAAGTATTACTTTTGGTGTCGCAATTTTTAATCTTATGATTCCAAAATAAACCCGGTAAGCAAATAATTATTACGTCAGGAGATCAGATAATGTTTCTGCAAACTAGAACGTGCGTTATAAAATCAAATACATTTTCGTTTTCATTCTTAATCTATTTATCTGAAAGATGTAATGATAGTAGACCATGAAATAGAATTTAAATCGATTTTTTATGTGGAGTCGCCATTTACAAAAATAGTGTTAGTGATTAAAATTTCGAGTGCACCGTTAAGCTCTATAATATTTAAACTACAAAATGACACTTGCGTACTGGTTACTTTGAATTCTGGACTGCGTGCACTATATCAATGATCTAGAACTCTACCGCATGAGTTCAATAATAATCGAGTATTAGGCTCTGGACAAGATCTGATATCTGCAGAAGAATCACGACAGAAATTTCGTGTTTTCATAAACATTTACAGCGTGAATGATTAATTGGAATATATCGACTTTCCTGAACAGATGACAACGTTCTTGATTAATATGGACTAGACTCAGAGAATGATGACATTCACAATAGGACTCTGATCGAAATGCTTTTAGCACATATTGAAATAAGTTGAACTATGTCGGCTCTGTTGAAAGACCGCGTCTGGGTAATGCTTTCAGAGGTGGCAAAAAGAGGGGTTTATCCATTACATGGATCTAGATTAGGGATTTTCAGAATCCCGGTTGAAATTACAGGTAAATCTGATATTAGCTCTATAATCAGTAGTCTAAAAAGCTCAGGGTTCAAAGTTGATTCGTATGCAGACCGCATATATGTTACAGACAGATGGACCGAAAATGGTATTGATAGTATAACTCAGCAAGATGTTGAAGCAAATCTAGAGATAACAGTTGAAATTGTGACAGGTGATGTTGTAGATATTATTTACCAAATCAAGCCTTTGGAATTCTTTGGGGACTACTATTGGGTAAAAAATTATAGACAAAAAACTGATACTAATGCAAAAGTAATAATCGACACGATAATTTGGAACTCTAAAATAGGCGATAAACTGATAGAGCACTACAAAAAGTCACAAAAATTATCACCAGATGACGCCTTAAAAAAATTAGGCGAAATGACCCCACTCAGAAAGAAGCCAATTTCTCGCGACGCCTCTACCGCACAAGATGTAAAAACCCCAGACAAGAATGCAGCCAAACCTGAATTTCAGTCAAGTCCGCCTTCGGTTCCAACACCCACTCAGACGCCACCAGCAATGCCTGGTGGAAACACGACCATATCACTTGTTGGAACAGGAAATTCATATTCCATGATAGAAGGTCCTATAGACGCTGAATTCAAATCAAAACGCCAAGTAACGGGAACCTTCCAGGGCATAAAAGTATGGGGTCCTGTTGATCCTCCTGGGCAGCTTGGAATTTGGGGAACAGAGGTTACAGTGGATTTCGATATTTGTGTTGCTGACGGTGCATGTATTGAAGCGTGTCCAGTAAATGTTTATGAATGGCTAGATACCCCAGGACATCCTGCTTCGGAGAAAAAACCATTCATGATTAGAGAAAAGGATTGCATTTTCTGCATGGCCTGCGAAAATGTTTGTCCTCCGCAATGTGTAAAGATATTCCAGAAGAGCTAGTAGGACGCCCAGGTTTACAGTGAACCTATAAATATTTACTTGTACATTTTTACAATGGGTAGTGATAGAAGATGATATCAGACTTTAGCGTGTTCTTGTACTATGTTTTAATGGCAATAGCTTGGGTAATGACAGTTTACACTTTGAATTTTAATTATCTGAGTTATATGTCAATTAAGAATTCAGAAAATTATAAAATAAAAAAGAAAATGAGACTTTCAGTTAAGACATTCCCACTGGTAACAATTCAGTTGCCAATTTATAACGAAAGATATGTTGCAAGTCGTCTAATTCAAGCCGTTTGTAGCATGGATTTTCCGAAAGATCGTATGGAAATACAGATCCTTGATGATTCGGATGATGAAACCGCAGATATAGTTGAAACTTTAGTCGCTGATTATAAAAAATTAGGATTCAACATAACTTCTTATCATAGATTAAACAGATCTGGATACAAAGCCGGTGCACTCAAAGAGGGATTAAAATTTGCCAAGGGAGAATTCATTGCTATATTTGATGCAGATTTTATTCCTGCTAGCGATTTTTTAAGAAAAGCTCTTGGTTATTTTGATGATTCCAGGATTGGATTAGTTCAGGGAAGATGGGGCCATATTAACGAAATGTATTCTATATTGACAAAAGCTCAAGCCGTGTCTTTAGACTTTCATTTTTTTATAGAGCAAAAAGCCAAGAGTCTTACACACCTTTTCATGAATTTTAATGGAACGGCTGGCGTCTGGAGGACATTATGTATAAGAGATGCGGGAGGGTGGCATACTAGCACACTCGTCGAAGATTTAGATTTAAGTTTTCGTGCACAAATGAAAGGTTGGAAGTGTATCTTTGATGAGGATCTGGTAGTAAATGCGGAACTGCCTGTTCAAATGAATGCGGCAAAACGTCAGCAATTCAGGTGGGCAAAAGGTTCAGTACAAGTAGCCAAAAAACTTTTGATAGTATTACTATCTCACAGAAAACTCCCGATAGATACTAAAATCCAGATATTCATTCAATTGACAAAGCATATTATCAATCCTTTATTTCTAATACAATTCCTCATATTTCCGGTATTGCTGTTGGTGAACTATCAGATGTACGATACAGCGTGGGCCCCAGCGATTGGTATCGTTGTATATCTTCTTCTGGGTCCAGCGACGTATTTATTTATGATTAGAAAAATTTGGCGGGAGAACTGGAAGACAAAAGCACTTCAATATTTGTTTATGATATTTTATGCAACTGGTATCTCGATTAACAATTCTGTTGCAATATTTGATGGCATGCTGGGTAGAAGTAACGAATTCTTAAGAACACCTAAATTTGGAATAATGGAAAAAAATCAAGATTGGAGCGGTAACAAGTATGCACTTCCATTTACAAAAACTACTCTATTAGAGATGTTTTTTGGCGCTTACGGGTGCATGACAATAGCCATATCTTTGTTATCAGGAAATCCCATATTTGTTCCTCTAATTGCGCTACAAACAATTGGATTTATTTATGTCGCATACCTTAGCATAGTTCAATCCAGAAACAAAACAAATAATACTGGTCTGTATCTAGGACCATCAGCAAAAATTGGTTTACAAGACGTAACGGCCAACGATCCACTTACTTGACATGTTTAGGAATTAAATGCCGATACTATAGGTCAGATGATATTTCAGATAACGCCTGCTTCCCTCAATTTGTTTGGTAGATAGGTGTCTGCTAAATACTTAAACCCGTATTTGAAGAAGGCGTCCAATTCGCATTTTTCCTTATGTTCCAAAAATAAGTTCAATTCACGCTTCCATCGTTTATCCTGAAGCCATGGTTTTTTCTTCATATCATTTGCTCTGTTTAAATCCTCCGGAGTGGCAACAAGCCTAGCAACCTTCGGTATATTGTATTCATCAATATCAGAAAACATCATCCCTAGAACCTTTGAGTTTGGTGTTACCAATCTATCGCTGTCGTAACTTAGCGATTCACTTCCTATTTTGTATCTCAATGCAATCCCCAGCCCCCATGGATCAGCATCAGCAAATATAACTACAGGCTTCTTCCACTTTTCATTTAGCATCTTAACCATCATTCTGGTAGCTCGATCAGGCTCCCCCGATCCTGTTAGCAAAATCGCGTTGTACTTTTGTATAAAACCCGATTTTCTAATATTGTTGAGTACTGTGTCTTTCTCTACTACCATTACAAAGTCTGCCTTCACCTTCACAATTTCAAGATCTCGAATATTTGTGGGAATGAGTTGGGAAGTTGCTCTGCTTCCAAGATTACAATCAATTAAGTCACCACCAACACTAAGAGTTATCGGCCCTGAGATCATACCTTTAGGTTTGGAGGTGACAGAAAATTCTTCCCTCGGAACATTTGTCAAGAGCTCAATTGCTTTTATTGCATCATCAGAATCATCTTGACCACTCCAGAATTTTTGCTGATTTTTTTCATCTCCCACTGTACTAAGGGTGGCGTAGTACATCCCCCTTATTGTACTTTCCATTTCTTCGTCTAGCAATTTTCTTATAGCATTTGCCATGACTAAATATTGTGCAAATGTGGGTATCTTCTTTGAGCTATTCGGACCAATCTGTACTGTTTTGTTACCTATAGTAAGCATTCTCTTCTCATCTGACCAGACAGTGTTATCATAGCCAACTTTTGGAATCTCAAGACTTGGCATGATGCCCTCAACAAGAACATCATCTCCCACATTTTTCATTATTTTCCTGATTTTGTTAATTATTTCTTGATGTCGTTTGTCTTTAGGAGACATGATAATTTACACTTTATTTTTTAGTAGCTTTGCGAGGCACTTCGGCTTTGGTTAGTTTAATTTTACTGCTCGATTTTATGTTACTCGTTCTGGTATCAAATGTGCTTAGTTTGTTTCCATCTTCTCCATTGCTTGTTGAAGTCTTCTTGAATTTTTGTTCATTTTTATTTTGATCTGAGTTAAGAAAAATCTGTTTAGTAATGTTTGTTAATTCACCACTAACGTATTGTTCTGCCAAATTTTGAAATGCATTTGATAGTCTTTTTGAATCAATTTTTATTGATTCAGATATTGCATTAACTATAAAGGGAATATAGTGCTTGTATAGTCTTATCTTATTTTCGTCTTCTTTTAACTTTAATTCTCTTCTAATCTGAGCACTCACTTTTCTATAAAGATCTGATAAACATGATTTCATATATTTTTTCAGATCACCCTCTGATGCTATGCTCTCCTTTCCTGCGGTTTTATATGGGATTTTCGTTGAACAAATATGAAAGAAGATGTGGATTGGAAGATATTCTACAGTTCTATCAGATTTTGTTTCTACATGGGAATATTGTTCTTTAACCTCTTTTTTTGAAATTCCCATCTTATTTATACCTACTTCAGAAATGACTTCTCGTGCAACATCAGAGCCCTCATCATACAGAAGGGGAATTTTATTTGCAAATCTAAAGAGTTTGAATGATTGGATATCTCCTCCGTATGCAATTCCACATTCTACAATTGTCGGTCTATTCGTCACAACACAAATTCTTGAAGAATATGCCGTTAGTGCAGGTTTTAATATCTTGGCGGATAACTGTGTTTGAGTTCCGGAATTAATCGTTTCCTTATTTAGGATAATTGAATATTCTGATGTCATTCCAACCGTAAGAATCTTTTCGCCTATTGGGCTCAAATGGTCGGTGTTGGGAGATTGAAATTTTGTATGTTTGCAAATATTTACAACTCTGATCAATTCGTGTTCATCATATTTATCTGCAGGTTTTACCGGCAATTCAGCTTTAGATATAATTTCCTTAGCCTTATCATTAGACATTTTTTGAAATGAATTGGAAAGGATTCCTTGCAGAGTTGTCTTTTGATTCATAAAATTCAAAATAGCTTTCTTTAGAGTTTTTAGATCCATATCAGAAGGATGTGGTAGTACCTCTCTCGAAGGATTTGGCATAATCTCTGTTCTTCTTTTGAACGTTACCTTTCCGTCATCTGTTTCAAAGGTAATTCTAGCATATGGATTTACAATGCTTGTTTGACTAATATAGTCATAGATCTTATTTTTTGTTACAGGTGATAATTTTGCGCGCAGTACAGCTTCAACTTTAAATCCAGTTTCATACTCTAATTGTGATTCATCACTCTTAACATTCTTTTTAAAGAGAGTGATCGGTTTATTAGTTCCAATATCCGTTCTGAGATCAAAATAGCATTCTGATTCTTCCTCTGATTTGGACCATACCCTCAGGGGATGATCCGTATCTTTAGTCGAAAAGGCAGCTATCATTTTCAAACCAACTCCGAATAGACCTCTTTGTTGCTTTTCCACATATTTTCCGGAAGTTAAAAACGAACAAACGGCAACAGGAACTTTTTCTGATGGTATCCCGACGCCATTATCTTTACAAGATATAGTCCATAAATCATTAAGCGGATCAAGCTGCTTTAAACTTAAATGAATAACTGGTAAAATGCGATTTATTTCGCAGGAATCTAATGAATTTTCAATCAATTCTCTCACGGACATATAGAGAATTCGTTCACCTGTAAAACCTGCCAGAGCAGAATTGTCAACAAAAAATTCTGATTCTGCCTTTTTATCATAACGTATTCTTGTTATTTGTTTTTGAGGCATTTGTAAATTATTTTTTACTTGTCTCGTTCCTTTCTCCAAGACTTCGGTTGTAACTTTAGATGTCAATTGGTCCAAGTTTGTATGTTACTAAATTTAACTTTTTTCCAAAAATATTTAGATTATTCTGAAAATCAATAATATGCACTTATATTGATGAGCCATATGGGGTTGTATCTTTTTTTAATTTTATTAAATTGTGAGAGTTAAATTGTAACAAAAATCTGTTTTTACCCTTAAGAACAACTATAAAATCAGAACCGGTGCCAACTATTTCCCCACCAAAAAGATCTTTAATTTTCATCCCTCACCATTCTTCTCTATCACATATTAATTTAAGGACTTTTGCGAAATACGATACGTACTTTAAAAGTAAATAACAAGGTAAAAATAATAATTCCCTTTTACACTTCTATCTAACCTATGGATGTCGAAAGCAGAATTGCACTTGTTTTGAGAGAGCCTACAGAGGAAGTTGTGGAAGTGGGAGAATTAAGAAATACTTTCGAAACTAATTCAAAACCTCGCCATTACATTGGTCTAGAAATTTCTGGAAAACTTCATTTGGGAAGCCTGATTTTAACCGGTTATAAAATAAATGATTTCATTGCAGCTGGCGTTGACTGTAATGTGTTTCTTGCTGATTGGCACACTTACATAAATAATAAGTTAGATAACGATTGGAAAAAAATAATTGAAGTGTCCAAATACTATAGCGAAGCTTTCAAATTTTTTTGCCCCGGGACAAACATCATTTTAGGATCAACTCTGTATGATAATCATGATGACTATTGGAAAAATTTTATGATCTTTAGTAAACACATGACATTATCGCGAACGTTAAGGGCGCTAACTATTATGGGTAGGTCAGAAAAAGAAAAACTTGATTTTTCTCAGCTGATGTATCCTTCTATGCAATCTGCAGATATTAAGGCCTTGGATTTGGACATTGTTCATGCAGGAATGGATCAAAGAAAAATACACATGCTTGTCAGAGAAATTTTTCCAAAATTGGGATGGAAAGTGCCAGTTTCCGTTCATCATCATTTACTCCCTGGTCTCAGTGAACCAACAAAGTTTGCTTTGGATTTAACCGACCAAAACGATACTAGAATATCAAGTAAAATGAGCAAAACTAATCCAATGTCTGGTATTTCGATTCATGATGATGAAAATACGATTAAAAATAAAATAACAAGAGCTTATTGTCCTATTGGTGTATCAGAAAATAATCCCATATTAGAGATCACAAAGTATATTGTCTTCCATAACTTTTCGAAATTTAAGATTGACAGGCCCAGCAAATATGGCGGAAATATCATATATGAAGATTTTATAAATCTTGAACGCGACTACATTCAGAAAAATATCCATCCCAAAGATTTGAAAGACTCTGTTTCTATTTATTTGAATAAAGTAATTGAACCCATTCGTAATCACTTTAAGGATTGGACTATACTAAATAAACTTTGAAATGATATCACGAGTTACAAAGGATTAAATTAATACAAATCACCATATTCATATTATTTTGAATAACACTTGTGATATTCTTATAAAAAATGCAAATGCGATTATTCCCTTTAATGGTATTGTCAAAACCAATATTCTCATAGAAAATGGAAAAATAAAAGCGCTAAAGAAAACAATTGGAAATGTTACTGGGGCTAAGGTAATTAACGTTGAAGGCAAGTATGTTCTACCAGGCATAATTGATCCCCATGTTCATTATGGAGTTTATACTCCCATAGATAGAGCTGCAATAACTGAATCGAGCTCCGCTGCGACAGGCGGAGTAACAACAATAATGCGCATGTTAAGACTTGACGGTACCTATAGAAAAATTGTTGACCATCTTAATGCAAGCAAGGATACTCACATAACCGATTATGCTGTACATGCTTCGATTCTGAACCTTGACCAAATTAACGATATGAAATATCTGAAGCGTATAGGTATCAATTCCTTTAAAATTTATATGAATCTAGGATCTGATCTAAAAAAAATTCTTGTTGACTTAGAGCCTGGTAATACCTCACTAAAGGAAATTGAAGCTAATATGACAGATAATCTTTTGACTGAGATCATTAAGACTGCTTCAGCTCTAAATTCAATAGTACTAGTGCATGCTGAAGACCATGTCCAGTGCTCAAAAAACATACGACAGAGGCTCAGGATGAATGAGCCTGTCACTTCAGACCACCTCAAATTATGGTCATTATTAAGACCAGAATCTTCAGAAATTATTTCAATAAAAAAGATAATGAAAATTGCATCGAGTTATAAGCAGAATCTCTATTTTGTTCACGTTGGATCAGCCAAGGCTCTCTATGAAATTTCTCGGAATAAAAGAGTATATCAAAACCTAAAAATTTGGACTGAAACGTGCCCGCACTATTTGACACATAGTACCGATTACGGCGATATCAAAGGTAAAGTAGTGCCTCCTCTACGATCTAAGGAAAATCTTGAAAAGTTATGGGACGGTATAAGAACTGGTATTATCGATACCATAGGAACGGACCATGTTGCAAATGACTTAAAGACAAAAAAGGCAAAAGGCTATTTTTGGAATGTCCTTTCGGGATTTCCAGGACTCGCTACAATGCTTCCAGTAATGTTAAGTGAAGGAGTAAATAAGAAAAGGGTTGACCTTACTAGAATATCTGAAATTTGTAGTGCGAACGCATCAAGAATTTTTGGGTTATTTCCAAAAAAAGGTACAATAATGGAAGGGTCGGATGCCGATCTAACTATCGTAGATCTGGATATGGAGCAAACTGTAAGTCCCGATATATTAAATTCGTATTCGGACTATACTATATATGATGGTTGGAAGCTAACAGGATGGCCAGTTATGACTATAGTTAGAGGAAGGATAGTCATGGAGGATGGCATTGTGGATCAATCAAATATTGGCCATGGTAACTTTATTGAAACTGCTATAAATTCTCAATAATCAATTCGATATATAATCAAAAGAGATACAGATCGTTTAAATTACATTTTGGTATCAATATTCACAGTTTGAGGAACATTTTAGAAGTACAGGATGTCAAAAAATATTTCCCACTTGAGACAAATGTATTTTCTTTTATGTACCCTCGAAAAAAGGAGTATAAAAAAGCTTTAGATGGTGTCAGTCTATACATTCAAGAGGGACGAGTTTCAGTTTTAGTTGGTGAATCGGGTTCTGGTAAAACCACGTTGGCGCGGGTGATCTTGCGCGCAATTGATCCAGACACAGGTTCAATTATTTTCAATGGTGATAATATTACCAAGAAAACTGGCAAAGAACTTCGGAATTTTCGCAAACAAGCACAAATGATTCATCAAGATCCATATAGTTCAATTAATCCACTAATGAAAGTCTTTGATATCATAAAAGAACCGATTGATATTTTTTATAAAGAGTACTCAGATGAAGAACGAACTAACAAGATCCTTAGTGTCTTGGATGATGTCAGTCTTAAACCATCCACAGTATTTGCAGAAAAGTATCCGCATATGTTATCTGGGGGTGAAAGACAGAGGGTTGCTATTGCCAGATCACTAGCTATTGAACCAAAGCTAATAATAGCGGATGAGCCTGTTTCTATGCTCGATGTTTCAATTCGAGGACAGATACTCCAGATAGTAAAGCAATTAAGTGTTAATCGTAAAATATCTGTTATCTACATTACACATGATTTGATAACTTCAAGATTAATTGGGGACGAAATCTCTGTCATGTATGCCGGCAAGATTGTTGAGAGTGGTTCGATAGAAAGTGTATTCTCAAATCCACTTCATCCCTATACCCAAGCTTTGTTAGATGCCGTTTCTGAGCCTAAGTTTGAGAATATTGATAAAGAAAAGGCAGTTAGAATAAAAAATTTCGATTCAGCACCTTCTGAAACCGGTTGCAAATTTTTCAGCAGATGTCCATATAGCATGGAAAAATGTAAGAGAGAACCGCGATTGGAAAGTGAAGGACAAAATCATAGTGTATCGTGTTTTCTTTACGACAAAGAGTAAACCAGAAAAACCCAAAACAGAATTAATTAACCGTAGCCTTCAAAATTAAAGCGCTAGTTTGAAGATTAATAAAAATAAAATCCGTGCGCGCTGAATGAGAGCAGAAAAATGAAAATCGGATGGTATTATCCTCTATGAACATCCTTCCATCTTTTGGATAAAGTAGCCATTTTGTTGTATACTGTCCTCAACTACTTTTGGTGCTTCTTGAACATGACAAAATTGACATTCCTCTTGCGTCATTGTCTGTCCATCCTGACCAGCGTTTTTTAGATATTCCTTTCCGTACTCTATTGCTTTTTCATGCGGAGTCGAAGATTCCACTATAACGTCAAAGTGCATTATCTTTCCATCTTTCTTCGTAACGTATGTATCATATACTGCACATTCCATGGGATTAAGGTAATAACAATCTCTATTTATTCTATTCAATACTTGCACAAAAAAAATTTTTATCCATGCACATTAACGGTGAGGATACGCTGATGATTATTATAGATCAATATAGTCATAATGTTTGTGCGCTTAACAAGAGATGAGGAAGATGCGCTGGATGAGAAGTATGGTAAAGCGACTTCATTGGCATACAAAATCCTTCTAGCTATAGGCAAAGCAACTGATGCAGAGAAGTTAATACCTGTAGACTGGGTCCACCTTTCTGGTGTAAACTACAACACGATAGGAGACGCAGGAGTGAAGTTTCTAAGAGAGTATAGTGAAGGAACACGCTTCCGAGTTCCAACTACAATAAATCCAATGGGATATGACGCCCAGAAGCGAAATAACCTTTCTAACAACTTCAAAAAAAGCCAAATTGAAATAGTCAAAGCTTATGATAAAATGGGATCAATCCCTTCATTTTCGTGTATTCCGTATGAATTATTTCAATTACCTGACAGGGGACATAATGTTAGCTTTGCAGAAAGTAATGCTGCGGTTATCGCAAATTCAGTATTTGGTCTACATACTAACAAAGAAAGCTCTCTCAGCGCATTAGCAAGTGCCGTAACTGGCAAGACTCCGTACTCAGAACTTAGAATTGAAAGCATAAGGGATCCAAAGATCAAAGTTAAGATAGAAACGAAGCTTGATACAGAACTAGATTATGGATTACTGGGATATTTTTCTGGAAAATCCACAAAAGAAAGCTGTATTTCATTTGGTCGGCATACTAGTAACATAGATATGTATAAGACTAAATCTTTAGCCGCTGCGTTGGGCACGTCTGGTGGATGTGGCATGTTCTCTAATAAGGAAGTAAATGGCGAAATTATTTCGTATGGCAAAGAGGAAGAAAAATCAGTAATGGATGAGCTCAATACTACAGAATCGGGCGATGTAATAGCACTAGGGAGTCCTCAACTTGGAACATTTGAATTAGAATTATTATCGGATATGATAAATGGCAAGAAATTTTCGAAAAGATGTATGATCTTCTGTCCGCGCTCTATATACGAAAAGGCTTGCAACTCCGGAATTGCGCAGAAACTTGAAAATGCGGGTGGAAGTCTAATATGTGATGCATGTACATGCTTGTCACCTCTGTTAACCAATGATGAATATGATGGAGTAATAACAAACAGTGTAAAAGCAGCTCACTATCTCAACAAATCCAACGGCGTCTCAGTATGTCTCACCGATTTAAAATCCATAATAAGAAATTACACGAGGTAAAATATGTACTATGAACTTTTGTCTAAGATGTAAAGTAATTGTAGGGGGTAAGGCAAGTGGAAAAGTTCTTGCGACTAAGCAACCTATCAATTTCCTATCCTCAGTGGATCCTTTAACTGGAATGATTACTGATGAGAATCACGAATTGTGTGGAAATTCGGTTAAAGAACATGTCTTAGTTTTTCCATATGCCGTAGGAAGTAGTGTAGGTGCTTACTCTATCTTTGCCTTGAGTTCTAATCACGTGTCACCTTTGGGAATGATCTGTACATCAAAAACCGATATTACGACGGCATCAGGATGTGCAATTGCAAATATACCATTGCTTGAACTTTGCACAGATCAAGTAATTCCAGAAATTGAAAGTTTCAATGAAGCACTAGTGGATGGAATTTCTGGAATTCTGCAAATTAAAAAGGTTTAATTTAATTTGACTAATTTTATTCAAAAGGTGCATGGCATTTGACGGGCGAACGGATCCACAATGGATATGAAGAGAAAAGTCCATGCACCCTGAAAGTCTTGGAATTAGGACGAGAAATAAACAGTTTAATTAGGATTGGTAAGAATCTATGAAATTTCACCGACCCCGTTCCGGCAGTAGTGACGACGATGGTCAAGAATTGGTTTTGCATGCCTTAATCCGCTCTTTCTATTAATATCCCTATAAAATATCAACATTTAAGCTAACAAACTTTATGTTGTTGGTATCTTTAGTAACATCGTTTGCAACTGTTCAAGAATAAACGGGTAAGGGTCCTCATATAATTAAGAGAATATGGATTACGGTGAGATTATTCTAAAGCCAATAATTTATTATTGATGTTTTATCTTAATCGACGCGGACCAATTCAAAACTGAAGTTTTAATTATTCTTGTATTCCATGATTGTTGAATGTCATTACACGGAATTGTTGTGGCCATTACATCAAGCCGAAGAGCTTTCGAGCTTGCGAGCATAGTTCGAAAATTCGGAGGCATCCCCTACGTAGCTCCAACTATAGGCATTAAAAATAACATTTCACTAACTTCCGAGTGTAATAGATTTACAGATACAATAGGTCACGAAAAAATGCATTTTTTTATTTGCATGACCGGTGTCGCAGTGTTCAATCTTTTTCGAAAAATCAAGGATTCGCACCAATTAGTTAAAGTAATTGAAAGGCTAAATGATACAGTAGTAATCGCAAGAAGTAACAAACCAGCAGCAGAATTAAAGAAATTTGGCATATCAACTGATTATGTTCCCGATATGAATACAATTGAAGGAGTTTTTGACCTCATAAGAAAATTTGATCTTAAAAAGAAAAATATCGGGATTTTGTGGCATGGTGACTTTTCTGTTTCATTCAAAGGGAAGCTTGAATTATTAGGCGCAAAAGTGTACGAATTTTCTTCATATTCTTATTCTACTAGTCTTGAGGAGATAAACCCAGGCATATTAAAAGAAATGGGTTACGATTATGTGGCTCCGACTGAAGAAAAAATTAGAAATTTAATCGAGGACATAATAGGAGGGACTATTGATGCAATCACCTTCACTAGCCCACCAGCGGTTAAGGAGCTATTTGAATTTGCAAAAGGAAATAACTATATGGATTTACTAAGAGATAAGCTAAACCATAATGTACTTGTTGTGTCCGTAGGACCCTCTACTTCAAAAATGATTGAGAACTTCCAAATAAAGGTAGATGTTGTGCCGAATAATTATCGCATGGGTGCAATGGTAAAGGAACTGGCTGATTTTATTGTATCAAATGATTAGAAAATCTCATAACTTACTCAATTATGGAATGAACATACATAATTTAAATGGAAATCACGTAACGTTTTTTATAAGGTTTTTCTAACAATAGACATATTGTCTAATTTTTGCCCTGAGTGTGGTGGGGAATTAAAGTTGGATGCGGCTACCAAAAATTTCATATGTAAAAGTTGCGGTCTTTTTGCTTCTAGGGAAAAAATAGAAGAATTGAGAGATAAGACCTTTAGAGATGAAGGTAATGACCGGAAAAAATATCATGATGACTATCTTGATTGGTGGACGTCTTCTAAGAAAGATAAGCAGAGAATGTAGAGAAAAAATAAGGAACTATGACTCAGTTACAGGTCTTGGTCCATTATTGGTACCATATAATCTTCCTTTCTGGTAATTAAGACTGTCATTAGTTCAGTCTCAATGATTCTAGGGAGTTTTCGTATTTTGTTTACCACTATATCACGCATTTCTTCTAAGTTTTTTGCTCTTATTTTTAAGAGAAGGTCAAATCTTCCGTGCATTTCGTGAATTTCCAGGACTTCTTCTATGTTAGAAAGGCTAGTAGTTACTTCAGTAGCAGTCCCAGGTTCAATGTTAATTCCCATAAATGCAAGGTGATCGTAACCAAGCTTGTTGTTATCCAAAGCAACGGTAAATTTTTTAATTATACCCGCGGCTAGTAGACGCCTTACTCTTATATGAACAGTAGCATCAGAAATTCCGATTTGTTTTGCTATTTCAACAAAAGGTAGAGAGGAGTCTTTATTCAAAATATTAATAATTTTGAGATTAACTTCATCAATTACGTCGT
>DATEFQ010000091.1:0-11582 GCA_035280585.1 Nitrososphaeraceae archaeon | reverse complement strand
CATTCTCCGTTTTCATAATAATACTATGGGATTTGAACCTTGCCTATAGAAGTGTTCCGCTACAGACACATTATGTACAAGCCAATATTCCGTCCAAAATTACTTCCCTTAGACAATGCTTGATTTGTTCACAGACACTTTCAGGATCAGAAGTGGTTTTAAATATTTCAGTACCCAGTTTTAAAATTAAATCCTTTCTTTTAAAAAAGGATTGCTTCAGTCCCTTTATTACTTCAGAAAGAACTTGACTAAAATCATCGTTTTCCATTAATCATACCGCCATTTTTTCGGCACATTTCTTACATAGCCAAATTTTTATAATGTTATTACCTATTTTCAGTGGCATGTGCTCCGTTCCGATTTCGGGACACATTAACCCTTCACAGTATACGTCTGTACGAAGCACTTCAACTGATTCCGACTTTAGATCTATAATTGTTTTATCTGTCAATTTATGGATATTATGACAAGTATTGTAATTTAAAGATTATTTTAGTTTAGTTTGATATCGCATTTAATACCGTTCTTTGCCTATAGTAACTAATATAAATAAGGGTTAGGTGTTACCTAAGGCTATGAAGTACTTGTTGATATTTCTACATTTAGTCCTGTCGTTATTGTCTATAGTAACCAAATGTATAACTAAACGAAATCGGGGGATAAATTTAACTAGTGATCGCACTGCTCTATTTCTCTATAACTATTTAGAAAAGAACCCATTTCTAAACAATAAGTTATAATATATTTGGTTTTATTCAGGTCCAGATCTATTTTTGTTGATGAGGCTAATTTACAAGAGGCAACGGATTTTGTGTAAAACATTAAGTGAAAATTCACAAAACGAGCTTATTGGATAATCGTAACTCTGCACGTATCATTTTTGTTCGGCCTTTTTCAATATCACATCAGGATTGACATATGCTAATTTTGGATTTTGTTGTATTGCTAACTGAATATTGGTAATTCTTTGATTTACAACTTGGAGCCACTAATTATTGATCGTTGCCGTTTGATACTGACATAGGAACATAGATAATTTAACCATTGGTGTCCTAATGATCAAAATCAGCAAAAATAAATTATTTCTTATGATCTGAATACTTTCTGCTGAGAAACTTTTAACAAAATATTCAAATTCCTTCTGATACTACTTTAATTATTGAAAAAGTGTGCTCGATGTAATATACAAACTAAGGTAACATATTCTTGTGACCATACCAATAATTTAGATTTGTGTCCCGAATGTTATCAACAAGTTCATTGGAATTTAACTAATTAATCTCATGGCCATCCGGATCGGGGCATTATTAAATATTCTATAGTGTAATAACCTATCTTTTATTAACTATAGCTAAAAAGAATAAAACTAAAATGGATAGCGCCATGGAAGGCAATATAATGTCAGTAAACGGATTGTCCAGTGGAATGGTATGTTCTAAATACTCATAAAATAGAAAAATACCAAAGAGAAGGAATGCTATAATGGCATATAGTAGTTTTCTCAAATGGGTGTTCCGGTAAGCAGAAATCGACAATGCAATTAGTATAGCAGCAAATATAGTACCTGCTACATATAGAAGACTCTCCACCAAATCGAATACTCCATTTCCTACTACTAATCCTTCCAAGAAATTCACAACAACTAATTATCTTCATCAGATAATGATAGGAACATTTCAACCAACCTACTACTCCATTTATTCCAGAGATTCGGATGGTGAGCTTTTAATAACTCCATTATATATTTAGAATCAATGGAATTATCACGCAACTTGTATCTCTTGTACTTTCCTTCCCTGACTTCCTCTATTAAATCTAAATCAATCAATCGCCTAACGTGCCAGTTTATGGATGGTGCGGATATTCTCAATTTTTTTACGATGTCAGTTTGTGTAGGGTAATTTTGCTCGATAATAAATAAAATAATCTCTCTTGGTGTTTCTTGGTTTAATACCCGGAAAAGCAATTTTTCATGATCTTGATATGCTCCTGATTGAAAATGAAGTTTGTACAATCCCTCCCTAGAAGTCGTAATCTTTCCATTTTTTTGAAGTTGATAAGCGTGATATTGAACAGATCCCATCGATAGAGATAACTCATTTCTTATCTGCCGAAGGTAACACCCAGGATTTTTTTGAATAAATCTTAATATTCTATCCTTTGTTGAACTTAAATTATCTTCTAAAGTCAATTCACCCTTGCTAATTGAAGGGGCATTATCCGCAACCTCATTTAATCTCTTCTAATATATATCACATTCAGCAAAGCTACCTTGCCGATAGGCCTTGATTCACTATGGTCAACGATTATTGACCTGTACTAAATTCATTCTATTAATTCAAAAGATAAATCAAAATAGCGTGTCCGGTAAAAAAGTATAATCATTAGATAGTTTTAGCAAGTATAACTTTACGTTGATAAGTGCAAGTTGTGTAAATTATAAGCTCGATTAGATTGATACGGGTACCTCGAAGATTCTTGAGGATCTAGTGTTGTGTTAAGTAATCATATTGAATATTTTACAAATTCACTCGACTTATATACCAATTAATTCTCCTCTCTAGGAACTCTAACTGTGATTCATTTATTTTTCCCTTTCTATGTAAAAAATTTAAATCTCTTTGAATCTGCTCAAGTTGTTTTATGCATTCTTCTTTATTATTTTTTGATAATATCTCATATGTATAATCTATATTCCTAAGACTTCTCTTAAAGGACATTCTTGATTTTTGTCTGTAAAACCAACCTCCGATGGTTGAAGTTAATCCTATGATTACTGAAGTTATAATGATAAATGTCTCCGTCAAAATTCCCTCTTTAAAATTTGCCGTTAGTTTATCATAACCAGTTACATTGAAAATTAGTGGATTTTGGCTGGTATTATTCACGACGGTCCAATGACGAAAATCATATCCCCTATCAGGTATTGCTTCACATTTGGCAAGCGAATTAACAGGCAGTGTAATAGATTCACCATCTGCTAGTACAGTATCGTTACATTTCACAATTCCATCATTAGGAGGATTGATATTCATAAATACTTTTGCAACAATTTTGTCTGTCTTTCCATCAAGCGTAATTATTCCATTGGTTTTGGGATTAGTGACATATGTGAAATTTGTAGTGGGATCTGCTGTTATTTTACTTGCCAGCAACGGAAAGGTAACTTTTAAGCGGACGTTAATGAAACCTTTGTCAACTCCTGACCCAATTATTGCAGGTTCTAGAGAAGTATCATGAATCACCTTATTTGTTGTCGCATTAATTACACTAATAGTATTTTCCGCCAAATTGTTGACGTAAATTTTGCTTGTTCTTGGATTGACCGCAATCCCAACTGGATTATGCCCGACCTGTATGTTTGTTTGAACTTTGTTGGATGTGCCATTTATCACGCTTACAGAATCATCCGCGAAGTTTGAAACATAAATGGTATTAGTTCGTGTATTAATGGCCAGTACAGATGGTTTTGGACCAACAGGTATTGTTGATACCAAAGTATCGTTATTTCCATCGATTACTAAAACACTATCTTTTCCTAAATCTGAAACATAGACCTTGTTTGTAAGTGGATTAACTACTATATCATAAGGTAACGAGGCATATTTTAAGGATTTAATAACATGATTATCGATTGCGTCAATAACGGTAATTGTTTTTGAGTCTAAGTTTGCTACGTATACCAATCCTCTAGCTAAATTGATGCCTATCCCCAGAGGAGAATTTCCCACTGGTATCTTAGTAAGTTCTTTATTAGTGAAACCATCAATTACTGATATTGAGTCAGAATCCCTATTTGAAGCATATATTCTGTTAGTAAAAGGATTTACTGCTACATCGTACGGAGAATTGCCCACATCAATATTTTTTTCTACTTTGGATTTTTCAGTATCTATTACCGATATTGTATTAGAGAATTGATTTGCCACATAAAGTTGGTCTGTTATTGGATTAATATCAATTCCAATAGGGAAACTTCCTGAATTTATTACTGGATTGGAGTCAAACGATATTACGTTCTGATCATTTTGGGCAGATGTACAAGTAACATAAAGGCTAAAGAATAATACACTACTTAATGAGAAATAGAGATATTTTGGCAAATAATTTCTCAAATAAACATTTTATGTTGAATAGGTATAAAAAGTAACTATACCCGATATTTCAGAGTATGCTAAGTTTAATTCCCAGTCAAACAGATTGCATTCGCAAACACAGTCATCTCATGATGGTTTCAAAGCTAATCTGACGTCTGACTTTCAATAAAAATTATATCGTCGAAAGTATGGCCTTTTTAATGGTCGTGTTTGAATTTATGACGAAAGACAATTCTAAGAATAATATTGAATAATAATACGATAATACCTGCTATAATAAATATAAAACCATTAATTGTCCAACCAGGATTACTATACATGAAGGAACTTGGTGGACCCAATAGAGCATTAGATTGTAAAGTAAAAATTACACCTGCCAATACAAGTGCGATTCCAATAAACTCAATTATTATTTTCATATATTACTAAAAAAGTGTTCAGATCAACCTATGTATATCTTATTGAATCTTGAATACTTTATATACATTGTTAGTAACTTAATGTCCGAATTAGAATCAAAGTAAAGCTCCCTTTTTCGAAAACAATTATACTCATTTGATCGTTGAAACGTAAACGAGATGACTAAGCTTTAATATGTATAAAGTATTCGTGATGGATGCAAGAAAAAAGTTGATTAATTTTAAATGGATAAGTTCCAATTTAATCGTAGGTTATCTATCGGCGATTGTCGCTGCAATTCTATTCGGGGGGGTTTCTACTCTAGCAAAACCTATCCTCTCAACAATAGATCCTACTGTCCTTTCGTCATTAATTTACCTAATTGCTGGACTTTTTTTTACTCCCTCTGCTTCGCGTACGCGATCAAAAATTACAACGAAGTATTACGGCCTCATTTTAATTAGTGCGATAGCAGGCGCAACAATTGCTCCTATCATTTTCTTTGTTGGGTTAAAGCTCGGTACAGCTGCTGACACCGCCCTGCTTGCAAATGGTGAAACTGTTTTTTCGATTTTATTCGCACTGCTTATTTTTAAAGAAAGATTGAGACCTATAGGATATATTGCAGTAATGCTGATCCTAAGTGGCGTTTTCTTGGTAACAACAAGTCTTGATTTTAATAGTTCTGTATTTAAGTTGAATATTGGTAATGTTTTCGTAATATTATCAACAATAATTTGGGGATTCGACAATAATATTTCCAAAATTATAGTTAGACGGATTGATGTGTCAAAATTAGTTCAGTTAAAGGCGTTGATTGGAGGCTCCATTATGCTAGGAATGGTTTTCATATTAGGAATTCCTTTCAATTTGCGAAGCGAGCAATTAGTCCCAATTATTCTGACAGGTGTTTTTGGATTCGCTATATCGCTTTATCTATACCTGCACAGCATAAAAATAATTGGAGTTATTAAGGCGTCATCATTGTTGAGCTTATCTGCAGTGTTCGGGCTAGCATTCGCAATAATATTTTTACATGAACTGATAACTATAAATCAGATCGTCGCTATATCGATCATGATATTCGGAATACATTTAATGTATTCTCAAGAAAGAAAAGACGAAATTCTACTGAAATAATATTCAAAACTCATTTCTTGAAGTCAATGTAGAATTTTTGTTCACTGCGTAAATCTTATCCGACAATAAGTAAGAGATTATAAGCACTAGACGGACTTCTAACAATATGTCGAGAATTCAAATTAATATTTAATAATGCCAGTCTATTGATATATTGTAGTAATGGATCAAGGAGTAATATTAAAAAATCTAAATCTTATTGAAATTACACCCAACTGGGCAAATAAAATTAAGACTCTAGCAGACTTAGGTTTTCCATTTCCATTTTCTTTGCAATGGTGGAAATGGTACTTTGGGCTTGACAGTCCTTCGAGATGTATTGTAGGTGAAGCTCATGGTTATACTTCCAAGTATGAAAATGAATGTAAAACATGCGATAAGTTAGGATGGGAATTTGGACACTCATTTCTAATACGCTCAAAGGAAGAGTTCGAAGGCAATATTGAAGAGTTTGTGACACATTGGAATGAAAAACACTCATCACGAAGAGAAATTATGTCCCATTACTAAATAAAAGGAATCACTTTATGTTTTTCATAATTATCAATTTGGATATTGCTACATTTGAATAACACTTTATCCAGGATTGATTACATTGATAATATTACAATATGGAACCCATGGAAACAGAAAATTTAAAAATAGAGGATTACTGTTGATAGTAACTAGAGTCTTTTTAAAATGAATAAATTCTACAAAAGTATTTTTATCATTTCTGTGTCCGTGATTTCTATCATCCTTGCAATAGTATTTAATGTTGATAACAAATCTTTTGCATTAGAACAAGATTTATCAGAATTTCCAGATGCAAAATCAGTTTACGACACTGAAACAATCCATGTCCCCGCTTCTGTCGGTTATTTCATAATTCTTATCGCAAACGAAGCTCATGAAGAATTTCCTAAGGAGAATTATAAACACATTACAGATCATAACCCATCTTATTTGCCGACGAATCTAGTGATTCCTCAAGGAACAGCAGTATTGTTTCTTAACGCGGATGCTCCATGGGATACGCCACACCCTCATACAATAAAATTAATAGATAGCTCTGGAAATGTGATTTATACCTCTGGAAAGATGAATTATTCTAACGCCTCCAAACTAAAAATATTACCAGTGGGAAATTACTCTGTGATAGATACTAAATATAATTGGATGAAAGGCACCATTACTGTAATGGATGAAAGTTCTAGAGGTAAAGAGATAATGGGTGGATTTTATACTCCAACCCATCAAGTATCAAATAATTTGGACAATGATGGAGTCATGCATCCTGGATGGTTAGGATATTATGAAGGCGAATTCCCAAAGAACGGCTTTAATATTCTTAGCCAATATAATTTCAACTATAACGCCTGCTCATATTGCCAGGGCAAGTACTGGCCTGATAATAAGACTGGTAATCATACACTGATAATTTTTGGTTCAAACCAGCCACTTACAGAGGCAGTAAGCAAACTCCAGAAATTAGTAACAGATAATGTTTACATCTGAAATAGTTTCTCCCATTTTCCCATTACCACTAAGTCAATTATGGTTTATCCCAATCAAACATCTATTCTTAACTCCCACTCCCTGCTAGGTGTATTCTACATTATAAGACAAGTCAAGTAATTTTATATAATGGGTTGCAAGCATATTTGTGATGAGATAGGAATATTAGGAGCAAGCTATAGTGATGGAGTCAAATATTGTAGAAGATGTTCGGTGTACTTTTTTCATGATGGATCATTTTGCCCATGTTGTCATCTTCATCTTAGATCCAAACCAATAAGGTCACGAAAGTGAATCTTGACCAGGGAATTTTCGTCAAGGATTTTGAAATGTTTGATAGTTTAAGATTCTAGTACGACCCTCTAAAAGTCAGAACATTTAGTTGCTTGTATCACCGTACTTATTTTGTGGTAAAACGAAAGTAAAATGTTTATGAAATACAACCAGTCTTCAGCATGGCCTGTTTCACTGATATTATTATTGTAATTCTAGTTAAAAGGAGTTCTTGGTTTGTGACAGGAAAAATCTCTCGCCGTGATTTTCTCAAACTGATCAGCGTTGCAGGTGGAGCAATAATGTTTACTCCATTTTTGAAAATTGGAAAGGTTTTAGGTGCAAATGTAAATGGCACTAACACAACTGACGTACTTGACACAGATACCCATGTTGGACCTGATGGTGTTTCGTTTTTGTATCCAACTAAGCCAGGAGGTTTTGTCTGGTACATGAATGAGAACAATCCACTTGATACGCATCTTGAAATAGGCGGGGGTTCAACATATGAAAAACTAGTTAAAAATAGTGATGGTTCATGGAAACCTAACTCAAATGGCAAAATTAAATTCAATATATTGGTCACTCCTGGACAAAAAGATGCCATAGGCGGCTGTAACATGAATTTTGGCGATTGTATCCAAAGAGGTTATACAACCCTGCCAGCTATAACCAATGTTGAGCTCACTGGATTCTTCAAAATGAGCAAGGAAGTTACTCGTGATGGTATCTATATGCGGGGTCCTTGGAACCATCATCCTATTCCTAAAGGAGTATGCTGCCAAGAGGCTACTTACGATGTACAAGTTACTCCTAATGGTACATTCAAGTTTACAAAGGACCTAGACGGACAGATACCTCATCCGCAAGGGATTCAACCTATAATTCCTAAGGTTAACTTAGTTAGACTAGGATGGTTTGGATTAAAGTATATTTTCTTTATACAATCCGCTGAACCTGCCAGCCCAAAAATAAGCCTGGAACTTTGGTTAAGTCCAAATGGTGACAAAACAACATGGATAAAGGTAGGCGAGGCTAGCGATTTTAAAGGTCTAAAGTGGGGTGAATCTAAGGCATTATGCAGCGGTGAACCTTTTCAGGTATATGCATGGGGTGCTGCTGGTATGGTCATTAAATGGTACGGGGATCACGTTGATTTTAAATGGTGGTCAGTTAGAGAAATTGTTCCTCCCATCAAACCTTAATATGTTATACTTAACTAAGTTAACCACCATCGTTTCTTAATTTCACACTTGTACTAAAGACTTTTTATAACACGGTAACGAAAATTACTCAGAGACAAGGAATCATCCTGGTGGGTCAACTCCTATATGTGACACTCAAACATGGCCCATCAGTCCTTTGTTTCTCTACAGAATATCGAAATTTATTGTAGCAAAGAGTCAAAGATGACTTGAATATAAAAAAGTAAACTAGTTTTACTTTGTAGCAATATGTTTTTCGAGTTCTTTATACATGTATAATTTGACATTCGCGAGGTATTTATCTGACAATAGTTTGGCTCTGTTCTCTCATAAATTGTGCAAGATAATATGTGCCACCCGTCCCCTTCCCCGTAGTACCAGAATCCTTCCAACCTCCAAAAGATTGGCATCCCACCATGGCACCAGTTGTAGAGCTTTTTTTCCTGTTTACATACACAACTCCTGCTTCTATATATTGGAGAAATTTAGAAATTTCTTCCTTCTTCTTACTGTAAATTCCTGACGTAAGTCCATATTCTGATTCATTTGTCATTTTAATTGCGTTATCAAAATTATCATATTCACGTATACACAAAATAGGAACAAATAATTCCTTCTTAAGTAAAGGGTGATGTGCTGGTAGTCCATCTACAATTGTAGGTTCTACATAATAGCCATGTTCAAGATCTTCATTTTGTTTTACAGAGCCTCCTGTAAGAATGTTACCTTGTTTTGAGGCAAGTTTTGAATACCTCTTAAAATTTTTGTATGCATTTAAGTTTATCACGGGTCCCATAAAACTCTCCCGCTCTTTTGGGTTTTCAACATTTAGTTTTTTTGTCTTTTCTATCAACTTGGATAAAAACTTAGTTTTGATTTTTTTCTGAACATATACACGGGAGCATGCGCTGCATTTTTGTCCTGAAAATGAAAATGCCGCCTTAGCTACTCCTTCGGCCGCCATATCTAGATTAGCAGTGTCTGCCACTATAGTCGCATTTTTCCCTCCCAATTCTGCAATTACTGGACGTGGCTTTGATTTGCTTGATTCAGTCATTAACCTATAGCCAACTTCCCGCGAACCAGTAAATACAATACCAGCCACCTGTTTGCTCTCTATTATGATCTTTCCTATCTCCAGCCCTGATCCTGGAACAAAGTTTAGTACTCCATTGGGGATTCCTGCTTCAAGCATAATTTCAGCAATCTTGTAACCGATAATTGGGGTATCACTAGCTGGTTTTATAATTACTGTGTTACCCGTTATAAGAGCACCAGCACACATACCTACCAAAATTGCTGCTGGAAAATTAAAGGGAGCAATAACAGCCCACACACCATATGGTTTCATCGTACTTATATTCTGCTCTTTTGTACTTCCGAATCTCCTGGTTACAAACCCTCTATTTCTTTGCATCTCTTCTGAATAGTACATAACAAAATCAATTGCTTCATCTATGTCAGCAATTGATTCATATCTATTCTTGCCATTTTCAAAAGTAAGCCACGCAGACAATTCAAATTTACGTTTCTTCAGAATCGCTCCAATTTTTCTAAACAACTTTACTCTTTTCTCATAGTCCGTCATACTCCATTTTTCGAAGGCATTTTTTGCCGCCTGGATTGATTTTTTTGCATCTGAGGGGCTGCCCTTACACACATATCCCAAAGTGATTCTTGTGTCTATGGGGGATGTCCTAATCATTGTGTCTCGTGTATGAATCTTTATACCATTAACAATTATAGGATAGGTTTTTCCAAGTTCATTAGAAACCAAATTAAGTGCTCTTTCAAATAATCTATGAAACCGACTCTCCTGATTATGATCAAGAAATGTCTGCAATGTATTTTCGTTCTTGAATTTCATACTGTTAATTCGCCTTCATGATTTAAAAGTACATAATAAACTGGCGCTGGTGTTTATGACACTGATGATGAAAGCCCGAGCAGGAATATTTGAAAATCAAACCAATCAAGATTCTATCAATGATCTTGCAAGTAAAAATACATTTCTTTTTCTCTCCTTAATTCTTCTTATGGAATATTGCAACCATTTTTCGCCGTATGGTATGTATTCTGCGACAAAATATCCATTTGTAACCAATTGTAGTTTCAGCTCATCCCTAATCCCCTTTAATAATTGAAACTGCAAGTTTTTAGTTCTTTCAGATCCTTTCCGCGATAAGATTAATGCTCCCTGTATAAGTTTTGAATCATGAGTAGCTATTGCCACAATTCCGCTGTAGGCAGGCTCTTCTAAAACTAATTTCATGAGTGCTGAAAAATTATGATTAATTTCATTGTTTGATTGATAGGCCTTATCCTTTTCTTCGCTATAGGCTCCCTTTACAATTCTTAAATTTGCAGAATGTTCCATGAGATGTAGCAAATCGCTGTGACTCCTTTTAAGGTATGATTGAATAGCTACCCCCGTATCTCTATTTTTTCTTAGAATTTCAAGATAAATTGACAAAGTGTCTTCAACAAAGTTGGAGCTTTCAATATCTATCCACATAAAATGCCCGCTTTGTTTTGCCCTTTCAGAAATCTTATTAAAGTTCTCTAAACATTTGTCGTAACCAACACTAAGACCAATCTGCGTAGGTTTTACAGATATACTACCGCTCACATCCTTGGATTTTAATAAATCAAGTATGGTAATGTATTCCGTAACTGACCTATCAATTTGAGATTTTTCAACATATCCTTCACCAAGATAGTTAAGGATGGCTGACATTCCATTATTATTTGATTTTTTTGCTTCTATCATAGCGTCATTATTTGAATATCCGGCAATCCATCGTTTAGACACTTTAAACAATAATCTTTCTAGAAGAACTGGATCATAGTTGTGAGAGCGAGATGCTTTTATTACCATTATTACCCGCTCTTCGTTTTCCAGACATATATTTAATTAATATTTTCCTTATTTTAAAAATGATCTAGATTTACTTGTAAATAAATAAATAAA
>DATEFQ010000090.1:0-5749 GCA_035280585.1 Nitrososphaeraceae archaeon | reverse complement strand
GATGAAATATTAGTATTCCATTACATAACATGATTCGGATATTTCTTACCTAGTCCTTAAAAGAAATATCCTATAATCAAATCCAATGGAAAAGTCGAATGGAACAATGATAGGGGTTATTGTAGTGGCCTTTACTATAATCACATATTCAATTTACTTCAATCAAAATGCTTTTGCGGAAGGACAGGAATTGAAAAGCGTAGGAAAAGGAACAATTTCTTGTGACGGTGAAAAAGAAATCAAGGATGTGAGGATAAACTTTTTTGTGTCCTACGATAAAGGAACATCATTTGCCGAATGGAATATTGATCATCCGAAATTAGGTTCGGCTGGTGGGATAATTAGTAATATTAGGACATCTTCAGATAGTTTTGTTTTAAAAGGAGTTGAAGCCTTTGATAATATTTGCAATAACGAAACACCTTCTGACATTAGCCTTTCTGGTAGCTGTGGAGCAGGAACAGTGAAACTAGTATTCGATAACGGAAACAAGGGAACTTTTTCATCCGATGTTAAGTGTGGTTGAATCTCCTAGATCTCAGATTGATTATAAATTCCGATCAGTATGATTTATACAGCGGCAGATAAATAATCATTTAAAAGGATTATTAATACAATATTAAAACAACAAATGAGATTGAAACTCGCTTCATTGAAGAAATGGCTTCCTATAGCTGCGATATCTGCCTTTATTCCCATCATAATTAGTCTGATATTAGGCACTCCAATAATACAAGCGCTCGTAGTTGCCGGTATGACTGTCCTATTAGTTGTAAGTGGTCTTATGTTCAGATCCTATGGACGTGAAAGAAATCAGGGATTTGAAAATTCATAACAAATATATAAAAAACTGTTCATCGGTTTAAGCCAATTTGCTAATGGAAGATTCCATTACAAGTACGTTTTCATCCAGAGTGCTCAGCATCAAATTGTAATACTGTAGAAATGATCGGCCTTTTTCTGTTGCTCGGTAAGTCAATACGCCATCATCCAGGTTTTGAATAATTAATTCCTTTTCTAATAGTTCATACAGGTACCTGTTAATCTGTTCATAACTTAGATTTCCCTTATACATAATGTGCGTTTTCCTAATACCGGCTTTACATAAATCTACAATGTCTGCCATAATCTGGATCTTGCCCCTATTATTTTCATTTTTACAGACGGTTTTGCTCATTAGTTGTTAAGAAAGTTGCCTAACTAATTAAGGAGAACCATGAAATTTCAAGTTGGAACGATCGTTCCATCTCACATGCTATTTTGATCTCAACTTCAAACTATTATGAGTATATATATTCCCCAGTCTCTTGGAGGACGTAGAAAATTTCGTCGTCCGACAAACAAATGAACCTATAGAATAATAATCATAATTTTTACCACATCCCATAATGAAGAAAATGGTGAGGACTGAGGTAGTTAGGGTAAATGCCAAGAAACCCAGCAATGCCATAATTCTAAAAGCAGCAAATTTGATTCGAAAAGGTGAAGTTATTGCATTTCCGACAGAAACAGTATATGGATTGGGAGCTAACGCGTTAGACACATTATCGGTATCAAAAATATATAGAATTAAGGGCAGACCTTCCGATAATCCCTTAATAGTCCACATAGCAGATATGAAAACTTTCGATGCATTGGTAACTGAAATACCCTCTAAGGCTAGCAAGATTATCAAAAAATTTTGGCCTGGTCCGATAACTCTTGTGCTAAGGAAATCAAAGATTTTGCCTAAAATCACAACTGGAGGTCTAAGTACAGTCGCGATTCGTATGCCTAGAAATAAAATTGCTCTAGAATTAATAAAAAAGTCTGGCTATCCTATAGCGGCACCGTCTGCAAATACTTCCGGTAAACCAAGTCCCACACATGCCAGTCACGTCAAAGACGATCTTGATGGAAAAATAAAATTGATACTAGACGGTGGTAGTACTGAAATTGGAATTGAATCTACAGTAATTGATATGACAACACAAATTCCCACGATATTGAGACCGGGCGGGATTTCAAAGGAATCCATTGAGGATGAAATAGGGAACGTTAATTTCCATAATTCACTTGTTGGTTTGTCCACTTACAGGGTCAGAATCAATAAATCACCTGGAATGAAATACAGGCATTACTCACCTAATGCCCAAGTGATACTAGTAGAAGGTTCTAAATTGAATGTGAATATTAAAGTTGCTGAATTGGCTAATAAACTGAAGGGCGAGGGCAAGAAGGTCTGCGTAATGACTACTAATAATTCATTGAAAGTTGATGCCGAGAAGGTTCAATACATGGGAAAGACTTTGGAAGCGATTGCAAGAAATTTATTTGGAAATCTTAGGAAAGCTGACAAAAATTCGATTGACGTTATAATAGTTGAAGGGACTCAGTATAATAACACAGGTTTTGCCATAATGAATAGGCTAAAGAAAGCCGCTATCACTTGTATAAGAGTCTGATTTGATATTAATTTATGCTCCATTTGTCACTTAAATCAGATATCAGATTCTTTATAATTGCATTTTTTCCAAGGTATGATCCAATTTTCTTGAAATTACATTTATCCATTTGAGGGATAATTGAAATTGTGCTAACATGAGTCAATTTTTCTATATATTTTGGTGTTAGAGATTCGACAATATCAGGATGCTTTGGCATCTGATTAAAAATTACTCCGATGACTGGAATCTTGGTTTCTTTACAAGCGTTAATCGTCAATATGGTATGGTTGATAGAACCCAGCCTAGGTCTTGACACGATTATAATTGGCAGATTCATCTTTCTTATAATATCTTGAATAGAAACTCTTGTCGTAATAGGAACCATAATGCCCCCGATTCCTTCGACGAGAACAAAATCATATTTTTCTTTTAAGAATTTGAATTCCTTAGTTACTGTTTTTAAATTCACAGTTTTATTTAGAATCTCGGCTGCCATCAAAGGTGAGGCAGGTATTGGGAAGAATACTGGATTTAATATTTCATCAGGCTCTTTAATATTTGCAGCTTTGGCAAGTATTGCGGTATCTATTGAATTGTTGTTACTGGAATATATTTTAGATGAAGTCGCAAAAGGTTTCATGATACCCACTTTTATTTTATTTTTACTGAGCAACCATGCCAAACCAGAAGATATGGTAGTTTTTCCAATTCCAGTATCAGTACCTGTAACAAATACTCCTTGTAATTTTTTGTTTAATAGAGATGTTTTCGTAAATAAAACGTAAATATGGTATTATTTAGATTTTTTAATCCAGTCATACGTAATTAAGTAAAATTTTGTGGAACGATTATGATAGAATAGAAAAGTATCCATCTTCGATTATTAACTCATGTAAATAAGTAAAATTAAAATGTAATTGGGACTAACTGTTTCTGAATTTGTATACCAAAAATATCATTGTGCTTTTTAGTTTTACCCTTGTGATTTTTACTATATTGTCTTGTAAGTCTTATGCCACGGAGTTACAAGATAATAACAAAACTTCATACAATAGTCCTGATTTTTATCCTCAATATAAAAAAACCAGTATATCAATAAATGGATCTAAGATTTTATTGGCCCTAGCATCAACAGACGAGCAGAGGATCAGAGGTTTATCTGGGTTGGAAAAGTTGAATGAGAACGAAGGTATGTTATTTCTATTCGACAAGCCATCAAAGCAAGGGTTTTGGATGAATGAAATGAAATTTCCAATAGACATACTTTGGTTGGATTCAGACAGTAGAGTAGTTCATATCGAAAAAAATTTGCAACCATGTATAATATTCATGGCCTGTCATGTTTATACTCCGCAGGTGAATTCACAATATGTATTGGAACTTCGTTCTGGGTTTGCTAACGATCATTCAATACAGAATGGCACTAGAGTTAATCTTAATCTAACACAGGAAAATTAAATTTTAATTAACCATAATTAAAATTAAGCAATATTTAATCAAAAATATGGGAGAATATGACATAGTCATAACCTTTGACAAGGATGAAGTCAAACCAAAAGAGGAGCTCAATGGAATCATAAAAATCAATTATCAAGGTCGATTTGATACTGTAGTCCTAAATTCACAAATTCAAAACACAAGTGACATTTTCACATTCATTAAACTTAATGACAAGAAAATTAACTATTCATTTGCTAGAATGCCCATCCTAAAACAGGATATAAAAAATGTTAATGAAATCAATTTTACAGCTGTCACCGAACATGTGCCTGAAAAGCTTTCTAACGTTAAATTCAGGGCTTCTATTATTCAGGAACACAAGGAAGTTGCCGATGTTGTAGCATTCCTTAGAATTATACCGTGAAGCAAATACCAGTATTCGATGTGAATATCTGAAAGGATTAGGATATGATTTATCCTATCATCATCCAGCTATACTAAAGAGTCGTCTAAATAATTCATGAAGAGTTAGACGAAACTCTTTACAATAATTACCTTTCCCGTCATCCATGGATGAGGTTCGCAATGATAAGCGTACTCTCCATCTTTAGTAAATGTGAATTCGAATGTTTTTTGTGGAAGCACTAAACCAATACTATCAATTGAATTAAACGGACCATTTATTTGATCCTTGTATTGATTATCACTAGTAACAGAATGGGCAGTAGTATCAGTGTTAGTCCAAATAATCTTATTATTTATACCCAAAGTACCCCTTGCTTCCTTGGGATCAAAGTTTTTCTGTTGTGAAGGTTGCGATGAACCTGGTAAAATTGATATTTTTACTGAATCGGGTGGATTCAGAACCTCCGCTGGTAATTGTGGTTTAGCATTTGCTTCTTTAAGATAAACAAATTGATAGTATGCCATACTAGCAGTCACCGCAATAATAAATGCAACGATACTGATTCCTGCGGCTTGATTGTTCATTTATCTTGTCGTTAATTAAATTGACGTATATATATAATATTAAGATTAATCAAAGTACGGCTATGGATTGTTATTGGTAGCTCACAATTCAATATCAAATTAAATCAGGATTTTGGAATCGGGAAAAAATCATTTTTTCTCATCAGAAACTAGTCTTTGTTCACCCTGCACCGTTCCAGTTGATTCTGTTTTATTTACAGATTTAACTGACTGTGATGAAGAGGTACCACTTTGTGTAGGGGCCAATTTTTTTTCTGCAGGTACAGAATCTTCTAGGGCTTTAGAACCCGCAGCTAATTGTTCTGCCGCAGCACCAGTTTTTGTTAATGAAGGAGGCTTTGCCTTCATAGGCATTGGCGGGACAGTAGGCTTTGGAGGTGGGGCTTTTTGCATTGTTTTCCCATGTCGGTATATATGAAACATACCAGCAAAGACAAGCATGATTATACCTACAATAAATAGCGAGTAGTTTTTCATTCCATTCAGGACCGCGTAATACGCAGCGATATTAAGATAAACCTGAAAAGCCAAGAGGGCGATAAATATTGCATATAGCGATTTTTCAGACAAGTTTATTGAGCCTTTGCCTGTAGATTTTTTCGGCTGCAACTTTGCATTTGCTTCTGCATTTTTTGCCAGCTTTATCATCATATAAGTAAAACCAAATGATAACGGTACGAGTAGTATCATGACCAGATAAAGGAAGACTGGATCAATTACAAGTCTTTCAAGTAGTGATTTAGTTCTATCTGGATCTATATAGAAGCCCCAGTAAGTAGTTACTATTATTTGAGCTAGACTAGTAATGCCTATTGCAGTTATAATTGGTCTATCTTTCCATGAGAATTTTTTGTATCGATCGATAAACGGTATTATAAGTAATATAAAGATAA
>DATEFQ010000089.1:0-38690 GCA_035280585.1 Nitrososphaeraceae archaeon | reverse complement strand
CTCGTAGCTTTTGTATTGTGCATGAATGAGAGGCATCAGAGAATTCCTCTAGCATCGTTTCTATCAGTCATTTTCTTTAGGTTACTTTTCTCGTTGTACTTAAATATTGGAATCTAGTGAGAAAGATGGTGCAGAAATTAGAAGAATCTCCCCCTTGGCTCCGGATGTTGCGCATTGTTTTAGGGTCAATTTGTGTTATACTATCTTTATTCATAATTATTTACATTGGACCTGCTGTTTTCGCTATCATTGTAATTACTTCTGTGATATTGCTTGCAATTGGAATCGAACGAGTAGCTATTGGAGTAGCACATCAATTATCAAAGACCTTACGCTTCGTTAATATTGGAATTGGGTTGCTAGTAATTGGATTTTCGATATTTCTAATGCAGTTTCCAATATTTACCTTTGGAGTGTTGATTTTCCTTGGTGCTATAGCATTATTACTCAGTGGTGTTTCAAGGATAATTCACGGTATCAGGAGTAATGCTTCACGTGGCATCAGGGGACTAAGTATGGGCGTTGGAGCTATAAGCATCATATTAGCTGTTATAATAATGGTAAATCCTGTAAGCGTTGGAGTTCCGTTGTTAGCTATTATAGCCTCTATTGCATTTCTGATAGTCGGAATTGAAATGATAATAAGTGGGATAACTGGTAGACCTAGGGATAGAATAATTAGCTGACTCAATCAATTTCAAAATTTACCTTTCTATAACTCGGATAAACTAATGCAGAATAGTCTTCCAATTCCTTTCATATCTATCTAAAAGTTTTCTGAGCAAGTTGTGAGAGTTCGTTCTATTTTTTTGGCAATGTGATCAAAGTCTGTGAGTTTTACTTCCGTAAATAGAAAATCCCCTTCAATGTTTTATTCCTATTAAATTATTTATTATATTCCACATAGCTGTTCCTTCTTTAGGATTTCCTTTTGCATTTTTTGCTGGATTGTATTAGATATTGTCGCATTTACCCCGCTTTAGCTCTAGTTGGGGTTATTTTTTCACCAAGGTAAATGGGTTTTATGTTTATTATTAAGCGAAGAGCATTGAAAATGGATCCCGCCGAACAGATAATTGACACAAGTCTAAGAAAATAATCACTGTACGTATACTAAGTAACGCTCCAAGAAAAAGTAAAATAAAGCCGTTGTGCCGGCCTAAATCGAAAATTTTGGCTATCTAATTAATTGAAAGACTTGATAATTTTCTGAGCTTGACAAAAATAACAGGCTAAATTAAAAACAGAAAAGGAGAAGATATTATTGAGTGCTGTTGCTGGCTTTCAGTTCCTGAAGTTTCTGAAATAGACCAGTAAGGTTAGCACCAGCTCGTTCTTTAAGCTCTGCTGTTTTATTCCCTTGTCCTAATTGCTGAACGGCTTGTGAAAACTTGTCAGACAATGCTTTGAATGCGGCTGAATTTTTTAACTCTTGTAACTTTGATGAGACATCACCACCCTGTGGCAGTGTCAAATTTACTTTGGAATCTTTAACTATCGTATTAAATTTCTGAGCCAACTCAAATAGTTTTTGTTCCGCTTGATCGTTCCCTTGGGTTTTATTCCCAGATTGAGAATATGCAATCATATTTGTTGACGGAAATACAAGCAAGGATAGACTTACAAATGCTGCTATAGCAATCGGGATTAGCGTACTTCTGTGATTCATATATTTTCATCTGAAAGATAGAGGACACAATTATAAATGTCTTGTGTCTAGTGACTTAACAAAAAATGTTGAATGAACGAATCATTTTTTTTGGACGATATTTTTTTACATTAAAATGCAAAGCCAACTTGTATAACTTTATATAGCGCAGTAAAGGGTATCCATACATGAAATTACAACTTGTTGCCGTTACTGTTAGCCTGAGTGTTCTTGCAGGAATCTTTCTGTTAACTAATCACACAATGCAAGCAAATGCAGCAATGGTTAGTCAATCTGGAGCATTGCTAGGATATGGTGGACAGATTTTTGGATTGGTGGATGTTTCAACAGATAATCATAGGACTAAGGTCAACATAGCATCGGACTTCCTTCCTCCTTCTGGTAAAGTCTTTGAAGTTTGGATGGTTGACGGAAATTATGCCGCTTCTGGATATCCCTTGAGCCTTGGTCAGGTTTCTTCCGATGGAACGCTCACATATAATGAGAATTTAGTTTGGGCTCCTACATATTCAGATCTAGTAGTAACATTGGAGCCACAAGATGATAAGGATCCTAAGCCTGCTTGGTCTCAATCTGTAGCAGCTTATTGGATGGTTCCACCATTTGGGCAATAGAAAGGCAGATTAAAACTTAGAGAGAAACGTCGAATAGTTCTGGAAACAGAACTTGAATCATTTTTATAATTACATTTTATTTAAGGGCATTAATTGTTTTTTATAATCAAACTTGAATGGATTCTGTGCAACTATCGGGAATATTAACGACTTTGCATGATAATGTATCTTTTTCCAGGTAAAAAAATTTAAATGATGAATGGTGCAAGAGAAGTGACATGCAACGGAGTAAATTACGAGGTCTTGCAATAATTTCTATAGCAATTTTTATTGGAGGAATAGTGTTCATAGCTTTAGGGATTGGCGTACTTAACAAAACAACTCATGTTTCTGGAACAGCAGCACAAGACTATCTAAATAACAAAACTTCCAGTTCTTCTGGAATCAAGTCTACTATAAAGTCCACTATAGCAAATACGGTTATCGATGCCTTTACTCCGTATATGCAAACATTAACACATGTTACTAAGGGGCTCATGGCATCAATAGGTGCATTCTTCTGCTTAGTTGGGGTAGGAATTTGTGTACTTGGAACTGGTTTATTCAGAGCCAAATATTTAGCATGGATATTAACAATTGTTCTAATGTTTGTGGCCATAATAATAGATGTTGTTGGGTTGGGTTTTGTAGGTGGTTCGTTACCAAGTTCAAATGAAAAAGGTATAATGTCAGTTAAGTTAGCTAACGCTCTGATAGGTATATTGATAGCTCATTTATTTGCAAATGCTTTCATAATTTATTATCTTACTAGAAAAACCACAGCTTCAATATTTAGAACCTAGTAAGAATGAATGATCTAAGTCGATCTCTTACGAATGAACCTACTACTACTTAATTCATTTAGTCTGTTCCCCAGTAGATCATCGATAACAAATCGCCGTGTTCCATCAGACTGTTGTTCTAGAACATCTGCAGATTTGCATGCATATGTGTATACCTAACACCAGTTCCGGTCCCACTGAATGACTTTTTGGTAACTATAGAACATAATTTTAAATAATTGATTCAACCTGAGTAAACTGCTCAACTTTACTCCATTATATATCTATAGTAGATTTTGTGGAAAGTTTAAATGATTTTTCTTGGTGGTTCTGTTACATATGTCAACAAGCCAACTGTATACATTCGAAAATACAAAAATGACTGTTGCTATCTTGGCAATTGCTGCATTGTTTATTATATTTGGCGGGGGCTTTGCGGTTTTTCTAGTAGAACATGAACATCCTGGCGCAAATATTACGCAATATGGTGACGCTGTTTGGTGGGCAGTGGTTACTATAGCTACAGTAGGATACGGAGATTACTATCCAGTAACTGCAGCCGGACGGATAATAGCGATATTCATGATGATATCGGGAGTCGGAATCTTTGCGCTCATGGTAGCCACTTTTGCAAAGAGAAGATTGGAGAAAGCAGAGTCAAGAAGATTGGAGAAAGCAGAGTCAAAATTTGGGCCTTGCACTAAGCCTGCTATTACTTTGTCAGGTCAGGAGACAAAAACTGCTATAAAAACCAAAGTTGATGAAATCGAAATTTTAACTGAAGAAGATTTTAACACACTGATTGCAGATATAATGGGTCTACGTCTTAAATTACTGAAGGGTCGAAAATCCTAGAAAGTCCCAGATGTGGGATAGCTTATCACAACAAACCTAAATTTTGCAACAATTAAGGTTTAATCTCATAGTCACATGATCCAGATTATCCATATATCAAGCATAAACCAGACAAGTGTTACCTCTGTAGCTACCTGAACCAGTATATTATATGATGCAATAAAGATTATTTCAAGAATTATTGCGTTAACAACTAATTTTGACTAATACTAATACTACAAAGTCATGGGTCATTAGAAAGATAGATGAGGAAAAAACTGATCCGTTAAAAAAATTACGGATTAGCCGGCAGTCGCATTGCCACCAGCAGTCGCATTGCCACCAGCAGTCGCATTGCCACCAGCAGTCGCATTGCCACCAGCAGTCGCATTGCCACCAGCAGTCATATTGCCACCAGCACCGCTCCCAGCAGTGACATTGCCTACAATTTCACCTAATGGATAAGTCGTTGTCATTATTCGGAAAACTATCTTTCCATCATTTATAGCCTTTACAAAATCTGAAATGTCTTTGCCCTGTAGAGGACCTATCAAGTCAGATTTTGTAAAAGTTCCGGTCGCACTCCCTCCGCCCGACTTAAGACCACTTGTAGAGGCTTCTTTAAGTGATACAACATCAGGACCTCTACCTCCTGTCCATTGAGAAATAACTACGCCGCTTACATTGCCTAATCCGCTGGCGCTTACATCATACTTTACTGTCTTTCCATTGTCCTGGAGTTCTAATGTAGCCTTTCCTGTTCCTTTTGAATTTGAACCTACCATAGGTTTAAGATCTGAAGAAAATGTACCTGAAACCTGTGCGTTGCTCCATTGAATAATGGAAATTACGGACACTAACAACAGTGCCGAAACCACTGAAGCTTGTACTCCGCGAAAATTTGAATATATCATTAGCAAAGAAGTGTTCTAGTACTATTTAACATTTTTTTGGTTTGTGCGTGGATGTTGCTAGACTTTTTCTTCATATGTTGAAAAGACAATTTGAAAATTATCATGGTATAAAAAACATAAGGTACAGAAAACATAGACTTGAGGTGAAATTCCTTATATTTCTTTTAGGTTCAGTCAGGTAAATAGTTTTGTCTTATTAAATGAGAACCAACTCAAGATCGCAATATTCATAGAAACCTTTTTTGTCATTTTAGAAATTTAAAATTGCCAGTAAAAGTAAATAGAGAAGTAAGTATATTTTCAGATTCGTTGCAAGACGATGTAGAAACATTTCTTGACGTGGGCTGGACTGTGGACGACCAGTTTCATCCAAAATTTTGTTCGCAGTCAAAGGAAAAGCCTGACTATTTGGATATGGTACGTATCCCAACTAAAAAGATGGACAAACACACTGTAATAATTGCTCAATCTGGCTCAGGAAAGTCATTTTTCCTTGGCAGACTCATTGAAGAAATTATGATCAAATCAAAAGCAAGATGTCTGATTTTAGATCCTAACGGCGATTTTAGGAAGATTAATGAAATTGATAGAGAGCTATGGAATTCTAATCAAGCTCTAAGACAAAAATATGATATTAAAACCGGCATGGGCAAACTGACTCCTGAATCCGAGGACGAATTTGCAAAAGATTGGAATCCAGTAGTTGATGAATTTGTAATTAAGACAAATAGAATACCAAAAGAATCCAAGGATGAGGAGCTGAAAATATGGTGGCCAACAATATCGCTTGAATTTCTGATACCAAGTGATCATCCAAGGAGTACCGAAATGTTTCACTGTCATAACTGGGCAAAGGAACTCTTTAATCAATTTGCCCGACTTCCTGATAGTACCAATGAGGATGACATCATAAGTAAAGTCAAGAATATTTTCAAAAAGTTACAAGAGATGCCAGATGAAGAAAGAGTGAAGATGATAGATAAATTGAGAATGGATGGAGGAAAGGCGGACGAAAGCTTAAAAATAATTACCAATGATAAGAACAGGACTAATGTGTCGAATATTATAAAAACTGCATTCAAGCCTGTTTCCTTAATTGAGTCTCTGATATCTTCGGGAGCCGCGAGTTTGGGAAATGAGTTAATGGAAAAAGCTAAATTTGTATTCGAATCCTACAGTTGGGAAACAGTAAATGCCTACTTTGGCTTGATTGAACGCTATCAGTCTCTTGGTATACTTGCTAATGGACCTAATTCGTCTAGGGATCACCGACGCTTGGAAGTAATAGATTTACCTTCCATAAAAAATAATGAGCTCAGAGCATTAGTTCTTAATTCAATTTTAACTGAAGAATGGGAAAATGCCGTTAAGAAATGGGAAGAGGCTATGAAGCATCCTCGTGAAGAAGATCGTAGAGTCCCTACTTTCATTGTACTAGATGAAGCGCATAATTTTATACCATCAAATCCACGATCCCGGCATGAATTATTAGTTAGAGAACAGTTTCGCACCATAGCAGCGGAAGGAAGAAAGTTTGGTTTGTTTCTGATACTTGTAAGTCAAAGGGCTGACAAACTCGATGATTTAGTACTATCCGAGTGTGGTAACAAGGCTATTTTACGTCTTGACTCCATATCAATGGTTGACAAAGTTATCAAAGCATTAGGATTGGACTTTGAGATAAAACCTAAAGAGAGAGATAAAATTGTAAATTTTAAAGCTGGTAGAGGAATACTTGCAGGTAATTGGATAACAGGGTATGATGTATTCTACTGTGCAGCTAGAAGAACTATAGAAGGAGGCAGAAATCTAGAATATAAATATTGGACAAGGCCGTTTTAAAAAACTATCGACATTTTAATACTCAATGATAATCTGAAATCCTGCCACTACAGTATATAGTATCACCTTGATTACCTTTGTTGAATGTCAAGTGATAAAACACACTAAGATTCGTCAATATGTGATTTTATTTTCTCCCTCATTTCGGGAGTCATAATCTCTTCTTCCTTGTAACCGTGGCCTTTTACTGCATGCTCTGCTGCGTTCTTCATGACCTCTTCTTCAGTCTCGCCTTGTATTACACAGTCACAATCTCTACCAACATCCCGACATGAAATTGTATACACCTAATTAACTATTGAAGCCAAATACTTAAGGATTCATCTTCAACTACCTTATCATAAAACGTAGAATATCTTCAATAATTCGCTTCAGTCATACCAGAAAAAATTAGTCAAAATTGCAAACCAAATCGAATTAATCAGTAGCAAATAATTTACTAGACCTCATTGGAAACTAATAGATTAGTGAATCTAGTTCATTTGGAACTCATAGCCTACAAAGATTGGAATTTTTTTGACTTCTATTGTTTGATTTAGACGTCGTATAGGCTAATTATCTCAATCCAAATAATTGCTTTAAGACGTCAAGTATTGGATTTCCTGTAGTTGGTGCAGTAACATTTGTTGTGGCATTTGCAGCTGGTGCTAATGGTGCTGTAGTTGGTGCAGTAACATTTTCGACCGGCAGTTCAGTTCTTGACTTGATATCCTTTATATATAAATAATTACCCTGTTCGTTATACCCAAGATCGGCCATCGTCAGTACTTTATAACCATTATCGTGTAGATACTTCATCTGAGTATCAAATTGTTTCATGTCAATATTGTATATGCCTTCTTTATTATCACCCACACGATGATAAATTATTATTGGGATCGCCTTTATCGTTCCGGCATTATTGTATTTTGTTTGACTATTGACAACTCTAATGAATTTATCAACCATCATACTGTCGCTGATTGTATTCTCAGCTCGGCCTGCGTCCTGACTCCATGCCCTAACCGTGTATCTATTAGCATATGTTAGATCATTACCATCAGTATAAGTTCTGCAATCTGTTTGACGTGGTTGCACGGTAGGACTGTTACACTTTAGATAAGTAAGCGCATCATTACCACTTCGGGCTAGATCATAGTACTTGGCGACTATATCTACAACAGTTTTATCATCAGAACCACCGTCGAATGGATATGCAAAGCTTGTAACATTAATCCCATGCTTTTGAAGACATATCTTTGACTCACCTACTTGATATTCTATATTTTTCTTTGGCAATTTCTCCAAGTGTACATGATCCATACTATGAGAACCGATATCATGCCCCTCTCTGTGTAATGTTTCTATTTCATTCCAATTCATATATCCAGGTTTCTTTCCTATATAGTTGCATACCACATAGAATGTTGCCTTAAATCCATATTTGTCAAGAACGGGTTTAGCGTTTGTAAATTGACTCAGGCGACCATCATCGAAATTTAAGATTATTACCTTATCAAAATTTCCGTTTGTATCAAAGGACGTTGCAAACACGTTCTGTAGCAAGCCAATATCAGCAAATGTGGGAATCGCTAAAATTCCGAACATCCCTGCCAACAATGAAAATACAATGAAGAAAATGTACTTGTTACTTTGCAAGGACTGACGTATTAAAGCTCATGAATTTGGATAATTTATAGATTTAGCTATAGGAAAATCCGTACAATACTTAGTATGAAATCATATTCCTTTTAGAATTTTTGAATATACAAATTCCTTTAACTTTGCAAGCCTTTAATTATTAACGATAGATTAATTAAATGAATTTCAATGAGGTATTAGTTTTAAGAGCGAACGCCCTATCGATTCAAATCTTCGGTATAGTAGAGGTCTATTAGATTACATTTCATCAAAACAAGACAAGTTCAGACTTCTAGTTAAATCTAGGGTTGAGTTCTATGAAAGAAAAATAATGTTTGTAAGCTTGAGAGAATGAATTGTGTTGACATTGCACCTTGACTTTTTTGTAAATACTGTTTTGTACACTTCAAAAGGCGATTTAGTTAACTGATAGTACCATCACTAAATTTGGGGATTAGTTTGGTTCATCCAACAATCGAAACATACCTCAATGTCAAGTTGGTATATTTCTATTTCATTTTTATTACAAATTTGACATAGTTTTTCCACGTATTCAGTGGACATTAGTAGATATATTATATCGTTCTTATCAACTATATTTTGTGCATGTGTCAACATGAGTGGTCAAATATTAAAATTTCGTACACTTAGTCCTAAAAAAATTTTGTAAAAAATGCCTTTTAACAAACCGGATTGATCTGAGCCGTACTACACCCCACCCCCTCCTTGATTAGTAATTCTACTTTTTTATAGTATAGTAGACCAAGAAATTATTAGACAAAAGAGACTGGTGGGCCTATTTGGTTGTCTTTGTTCATATAATCAAATTAACTCCTCCCACCAGTTGTCTTTGTTTTCAAATTTTTTTCACTAATTATTTGTCGGTCATATCAATTTTTGATGATAAAAGTGCCTTTAAACTTAAGTTATCTCAGATAATGAACTTTTATAAAAAACATAAATAGAATATTCGAGGTCTATAGTAACAAGTATAAACTTGATCAAGCCAGTACAGATGCTGACGATCCGTGCGAAATTATTGTTAATCTCTATTATGAGCCTCATTTTATTTTTGATGCCCTATACAAGCTCTGTAGTTTCCGGTACTCAATTACGGTTCATTACTAATTCGAGTTCAGGTTATATTCCATCATCATTTTTGGCCGCTGGGATAAATACTTCAGTAATAAATTCATCTTCAGTATTAAATACATCATCATTAACGAGCTCTCCTCAATCTATCATAAATAATATGAGAAATGCGAATGAAAGTTTACCCATTCCAGGTAAACAGCCACAAATCTTGCCGAACAAGAATTACATATTCTCAGAAAATAAGACCGAGATATCAACTCCTAATAACAGCTCCCATAAAGGAGAATTTGGCAAAGGAGTAAGGATAGCAGTAGTTATGCCTACATTTACCGCTGCAGCATACGATCATGCATTCTATGTATTTTACAACAAGTACATTAATGTTACAAAAGGGCTAAATATCACAAAGGATTTGAATTTACTTTCTAATAAGGTTAGAAACAAGCCGTCCTTAAGCGCATCCGGAATTGCCATGCTGTACTTGCTCGGAAATCTAAAATGGATAAGACCAGATGCTAACATCGAGTTTTTAACAGATCAGGATGTAGATGCAGGTTCCATATTTCAAGCAAATGGAAGTAATGCTTATGATGTCGTAATTCTAGGCCATCAAGAATATGTTACACAAAGAGAGTATGACAACTTTAAGCAATTTGTAGGATCTGGAGGTACAATGATTATTTTGGATGGTAATGTTTTTTATGCAGAAGTCAAATACGATAATAATACAAATACATTATCACTTGTTAAAGGTCATGGCTGGGCTTATAATGGCAAGTCTGCCTGGCGAAGTGTAAATGAAAGGTGGGAAAATGAAACAGCACAGTGGGTTGGAAGTAATTATATCAGCGATATAGCGAAATTTAGTAACAATCCATTTGGTTATTCTCCTCATGAAGAACAATATATAACAAATCCAAAAGATATAGTATTACTAAACTATAATGCCACATTATCGCCCGGTAATAATACAACAGGAAGTGTGGTTGTTGCAACATATGAATTAAATTATTTAAAAGGAAAAGTAATTGCTCTTGGGCTTTATTCAGATGACATTATAGTTAATGGAGCCTTCGATCGTTATTTTGATAGTTTGATTCTACAATATGCCGTAAGAACACAAGATTAATTACAGCCATGTTAATAAGTTTGTAAAATAGATTGATAGACGGATACAAAATTACAAAAAAGCAGTATAAAGTGATATTATAAGTCAACGCTTCATTTCCCTAGTTTTACTTTTATTAAGATAAATTTTTCTTAACATGACAGCATATCGACTAAGCTTTCTCACTATAGATCCATGACTGGATACTTTGAATATATTGTGTTTATCACTTAGAGTATAAAGCCTTATTTTCCCTTATATTTCACTTCATTCAATAGTTACCACATAATAGTTAATTAAGATAACTTAACAATATTAAGTAAGGGTCTTATACATTCTGCCATTATAATAGATTAAATGTCTCTAAATACGAAACGATCGACAAGGTTTCCTATTAGTAGATACAGTCCACTGATGTCGCTGGGTATTTTGACCATCTCGTTAATATCAATGCCAGCATTCGCACAACAAGCTAATTATATAGCAAGCTTGTCAGGTCAAAATTTATCACCGAAAGTGAGTACAGCCGCTACCGGAACAGCGAAATTTAATGTAGGCGCTGATGGGAATATGGTTTACGTAGTAGATGGTAAAAACATCAAAGGAATCATAGGAGCTCATATTAGTCTCAAGAATGGGACTGACGTAGCGCAAGTATTTAATCCTTATGTAGAGATTAACGGAAAATCTGGGATCCCTACTGGGGAGGTGAATGGACAAATATCTAAAGGCGTTATTACCGCCAATGATCTAAGTGGGCCACTTAGTGGCAAGACTATTACTGATTTAGCTAACCTAATGAAAAATAACTCACTCAACGTTGTCATTCGCACCCAAGGCCATGAGAACGGAGAAATTCAGGGCGCCATAACTCCGTCAACAACTACTCAGAAGCAGCCCATTTAGGCGGTTCAGCCTATCATGAGATAACATTGTGAAGTAACATTGTTAATCACGGCATATATCCTACTTTTTTGAAGATATATTATAGATGATACAAGAAAACTTGAATCTAGAAAATGTACTGGAAAAGAAGGTCAGAGCAAAAAAAACTCTGGTAGGATCCATCGAAGCTAAGTCTGATAGTTACATCATGGTAATTTCACCTTCTGGTATAAAGTACAACATACCAAGATCACATATCGAGCGTAAAGTCGGTAACGAGTTAATGCTTGATATATCTTTTAAGGATTTACAGAAATACAGGATTATGATAGATTAATATCCTAAATGAGTTAAAACACATTCATAACTAAGCTGAATGCAATGGCGGATACTAGGAATGAAAAATTCGGTTCTGAAACTAAAGAAGAAAGCTGGATATCCCGATATTCATTACTGGTCGGAAGAATAGCTGGAGTACCTGTTTATTTAAATTTTAGTTCCGCGTTTATTGTTATACTTATTGCATGGACATTATCTAGTTCGATTTTACCAAATAATTATCCGGGTTTAGTACAATCGTCCTATATAATTATAGGAATAGCGTGTGCTTTAGCCTCACTAGTTTCCATCTTGCTCCATGAAGTGGCCCATTCTGTTATAGCAGGCAGACATGGAATCAAATTTCAGAGGATAACACTATTTGCATTGGGAGGAATTGCTCTAATACCCGATGAAATAACTGTTCCTAAAAAAGAAATATGGATGGCGTTTGCTGGTCCTTTAATGAGTTTCATTATTTCTGGTCTTTCATTTCTTCTTTGGTTCACATTCACTGAAAGTCATATTTTCATTTTACAAACTTTTCCTCTTGATGCGATCTTTTTCTATATTGCAGCGATTAACTTCGTCATCGGTCTTTTCAATCTCTTACCCATATTTCCATGTGATGGGGGAAGAATATTGAGGTCTATCCTCTCGTATTATATTCACGACCACAATACCGCTACATTATCAACTATAAGGATTGGCATGATTATCTCAATTTGTATACTTGTAACAGGGGCAGTTATAGGTTTCAAGTATACTTTCATAGGTGGTATTTGGTTAATGTTGGTCGCTTACTTCTTGATGAGAGGATCTAAAATTTACTATGAGCATTATCAGTATTTGCTGTCCAGAAATTAAATTGCATTGATCCACAATGATACATTTCAAAGATTAGTTTGATTGATTTAAGAGCATTTGTATTAGAATTACTTTTTTTGACTTTAGATTAAGCATATTCAAAATATTATTAGTAGAAAAGTTTTAACAATCTCTATCCCATATATATTAATTATAATTGGAGAAGGCCATCACTGATGATGGAAGTCAGAATATCAAGTTGCGAGCAAAAAAGGAAAAAACCTTAATTGATAAGATTTCCAGAGTCACTAAAGAATTGAGCTTTCCTGAAGATAGAATGACTTTCGTTGAACAAATGATTTACTTGAGCAAACTATTGATGAAGTATGATCTAAATATATCAACCTCCTTTAGGACTATAGATGAAAAGGCACAAGATCCTACATACTTTGTAGCAGCGTACTTTGATACTAAAGATATGGAGCAATCATTATGGGTGCATAGAATGATAAGACTTTTGGCCAGGTATGTTCTTCTTTACGATAAATTTTTTGAAACAAAAAATAATAGATATTTTTTACTTACAAGTAAAGTGCGTCAGTCAATAAACAAGATCGTTGCGAATGAAACTAATAAACATCACCTTAAATATTCAATAGATTTTGCATTAAAGCAATTCTGGCCATTTTGGAAATTTGAACAGGTTGTAAAAAATCGCATACTTGATGGTCACACTTTTTCTTATAATGAAATAAGAAATTTTAGTCTATCCAAATCATCAGACGCATCAACAATCTATGCAAGAATTTTAGACGCAAAATTGCCAAGCTTTAATGAAAACGTTTCCCTAGTTCTCCATTATAATCAGGCGTTACTTGACCTAATGGATGACTGGCATGATGTGGAGGAGGATGTTCAAGGAGATATGCCTAATGTTTTTGTTATGTCCGTTCTTGAGAATGTTCCTTACAACGTACTAAGAAAATTCGGCATTACTAGGTTAAGGAATATTATAAGAAATTCATTACATTTATTGGAATCACCAATTATTAGATTGATAGATGAGTATCACGGATCAATCAAAAAAATTTCTATTCCTAGCAATTTGGAGTTCATAAAATTAGTCTCGGATCATCATGCTAACTCTTTAAGTCGGGCGATATCATCATGATTATTTTTAATTTCTCATGAACAGAACAGAATTCGTAGTTAAAAAAAGAACCTATTCACATGAATCAAACTCGATTAGAAAGAAGAAAATGTAACATGAATAATCACAGGGAGGAAAAAAGTTTTTGTGAGCTTTGTAGATTTTTTTAACTTAGAATGTCCATAGCTTATCTTAAACTACAGAAGATAAGTTTATTTATCGAGGATGTCATAATCGATATTATGAGAGGTAGATGGGCATCTGCTGCAATAGGTGCAGGGATAGCTAGAAATCGCGCTGCTGGGCAAGCACAAGCACAAGAATCAGCTCACCAGGCTGAAATGGCTCAGATGAATGCACAACACGAAAGAGAGATGGCACAAATGCAACAACAAATGCAACAACAAAATGCACAACAAGCTCAATCAAAGCCCCAACAATCATCCGGTCAGGAAGATGTAACTCAGAAACTGCAAAAGTTAGCAGACCTTAAAAACCAGGGGATCTTGTCGGAAGAAGAGTTCCAGAAATTGAAGATGGAGTTACTTACGAAACTATAACATCTTCTAATACACAATTTTTTCAAAATCAAATTAAATAATACAAGATGATTTTTTAGTTAGTTTTAAGGAGCAAATTAATCCCAGTCACTTACTGGTACAATAATCGCTTCTGATGTTTGAGTTTTTAATTGCTTTGTAATATTTAGTTTTCCAAAACCCAATAGAAAGCTTTAATGGTAGCTTTACAGGAATGAGGGCATGACAGATGCTAATAACAAGACAATTGCCGAAAAATTTGTTCAGACTATATTTAATGAACGAAAAACAGATGAGGCAAAAAACTTTGTTACTCCTGATATAATCTATCATGCGCTGGAAGAAGTTAAAGGTCTAGAGAATTTTAAACAGTGGATAGACGAGGATCTCAAGGCATTTCCTGATATGAATATCACAATAGTAGATTCATTTGGGGAACAAGATAAACTTGCAATGAGATGGAACCTGAAAGGCACATTTCTAAAGGAACTTCGTGGTACTCAACCAAAGCAGGAGGAAGAGAATTGGAAGGATGTAAGCCATGAGAAGTTTGAGACTCAAGGAGTTGAGATTTTTCATTTTCAGGATGGTAAAATCAAAGAAGCATGGACAATATTTGGTAGCATGGAGACTTTTAAGTAGATCCAATACAGGCATTGCTTAAAGATATCCAGTCAGCGCGTGCAAAATAAATAAAAACGTACTTATAATTTCTTTTATTTATCACTATACTGAATGTTAACTTCAAATTTTCAACGAGCTTTAATATTCCAAGGAGGCGGTTCGCTTGGAGCGTATGAAGCTGGCGCTTACAAGGCATTTTATGAATTGGCATCTGAAAGAGACAAAATTCTAGGAAGAGAAGATAAACCACTATTCGATATTGTTGCCGGCACTTCCATAGGTGCTATGAATGCATCTGTTCTGGTAAGTTATGTGAAAGAAAAAAAGACTTGGAGAGGATCTGCAGAAAGGTTAATTGAATTCTGGGAACATCTTGCTACCGAATCAGCTGTTGATAAAATGCCAGGTTTTACTCAGTGGTGGGATTATTGGCATTCGCTAAATGATGTTGTAGCAAGCAGTGAATCTGCTAGAAGGTATTACAATACAAAGCAGTTTATATTTAAAGGAGTACCGAATGTTTTCAAACCTTCTCAGACTTTGAGAGATAAGACATTTTTAGATCCATCCAATGTATGGTACCTTTATAGTAACGGGCCTCTAAAGCAAAGTTTAGAGAAATTTGCAAAATTTCCTATAGCGACCAGTTATGAGAAAAATGAACCCAGACTACTCTTGGTGGCTGTAGATGTACAGGAAGGAAGCACAGTTGTGTTTGATAGCTATGAAAAGCCGGATGGTAGTCGCAAAACTGAATATGGACGTTACGGTCCTGAATTTGCTAATAGCGGTAATGAAGGATTCGAGCACACAATCAGGTATAATAACGGAATAGAGGTTGATTTTGTTCTTGCTAGTGGTTCTGTACCTGTCAACTATGACTATACTAAAATAATGGTTGAAAATTACAGTAACGAAGACAAAACCAAAGACAAAACTGAAAATGAATCTGTGAAAAAATCGCAAAGTAGAAAAAGCATTAATAAGAAAGAACGCTACTTTTGGGATGGTGGGATTATTGCCAACACTCCACTAAGGGAGGCAGTGATGGAACATCGCAGATATTGGCATTATGTTAGAAAAACTGAAGTACCATTACTTCGTGCTTTCATAATTAACGTACATCCTATAAAACAAGAACATTTACCGATTAGTTATGATGGTGTACTGGATAGAAAAAATGACTTGACGTACCATGACAGAACCTTGTTTGATGAAAGGATGGCACTAATGATAACAGATTATGTTAACGTAATCAATAAACTAATCAAGCTGGCCAATGATAATAAGATTAAAAAGAGCTTGGTGGACAATATCATGCAAAACCAAGCCCTATCGAGAAATTTTATGACTGGAGAGCGTTTTAAATATGCAGATATGATAGATGACATGGTCTCTGTAGATCTAGTAGTTAGAGTAGAGCGTAAAAACGATATGAATACAATTGCAAATAAGACATTTGATTTCTCAGACACTACCATACACCAGCTAATAAAAAATGGATATGAAGAGGCATTAGACCAAACATCTAAAATACTCAAGCAGTTTATTTCTGAACGCAGCTGAACCATGTAATGATTGCATGAGACAAGGTTGGTAAGCCTAAATTAATTTCCGATTGCCGGTAAAGTGTCTGTCAGATCAGTATCGTTTATTTTCGTAGCATCAGACTTTTGTCAACTATAGGAAATAAAATGAATCTTTTAAAATTGGAATGGAGTATGATACTCAGCTACTGAGAGCAAACGATCTTGGATCCAGTAACTCAAACTCATCAAGGAATGTATTCCAAACTTCTTCGGGCAGGTGAGTTCCATCTACTTTGCTCTTCCTCCATTCATCAAGACGATTAATCGCTTTTTTGAAACGTTCTATACTCATTACCAATCCATAATAGTCCCTTACTCTTTCTAGAGTGGTTTTGTAATGTTCTTCATTACCGGATGCTGTGGCATCAGATATTAGTGCCACATCGTACCCAATGTTAAATCCTTCTCTTAGTGACGTCTCAACGCAAATCGAAGTGTCTATACCCGTAAAAATTAGCAAATTAATGCCTTCGCTCTGTAGCCAGACTCGCAATTCCGTATCTTGGAAAGCTGAATCTCTCCTTTTGATTACTACATGATCCTTCTCAGTTGGCTTTAATTCATCAATAGTAATTCCGTCCCATGTTCCTCTCACACAAATCGGAATCTTTAGTCGCTCTTGTCTTGTTTTTGGTAGAAAATTGTGGACCTTAGTTAGTACATCAATTCCACTGGCCTCCTTAACAGCTTCCGTGTAAAAAATAGGAATATCTTTACTCCTACAGAAATCAATTAAATCCCTAAGTCTGGTGATTATCTCTCTGTAGTTAGCAGTATTCATTCCCAACCTATCATACGAACCACCTTTGCTTACAAAACCATTCTGCATGTCTACAACTATCAAAGCAGGTACAATTTTACGGCCTGATGGAAAATCCACTTGAAACATTTTTGGTACTGATTATAATATTGAAAATATATAGGCTTATCCTCTAGAAGTCAGAACAGGTCTCATTCTTCAAAGATGAAGATCGTTTAGGACGTTATTTTGATTTTGATTTTCTAGTTATTTGATAGCTACCGAGCTACTCAATTGCTAAAAGACATACTTAAATCAGGCTAGAAATCCTCTATCGTGTGGCCGAAAATGAGTTACTGATACCCCTTCTGCTAGGTTTAAGCCTGTTACTAGTTGCTATCTCGGTTGTCCGCCGTTATACAAGAAACTTCATCATACCAGGAGTTGCAATCTTAATGTTTCTTGGCGCTATGTTAGCAATAATTCCAGTTATCAGTCGCGAGGTAGACGGATTTTATGGAATTATTGAAAATATACCTGGAATAGTATACTTGGTCATTATACCTGTCTTGATCTTTGAATCTGGTCGCAGATTATCTATTGGACAGATGAGAAAAGAAGCTTTACCAATTGGCTACTTTGCAATTATAGGAGTAATACTAACTATACTAATTATAGGATACGGAGTTAGTTTTGTATTTCACATTCCATTAATAGATGCTTTACTTCTCGGAACTATCCTTGCTGCCACCGACCCCGTCGCCGTGGGCGTAATCTTTAAAAAATTTCCAATACCGCAAAGATTGAATACAATCATTGAAGGAGAATCATTATTTAATGACGCAACCGGAGTTATCTCTTTTAATGTTGTTAGAGGCATAATCTTTTCAGGCGCTGTTTTTTCATTGGTAGATACTTCTCTCTCTTTTATCTGGACAATGGTAGGTGCAATAGCTCTTGGCACTGCTCTAGGATGGGTTGGTGGAAAAATTCTTGACAAGATGAAAGCTGATGAGTTTGTAGATTTCACCTTTTCCTTAGGATTAGCGATTGGTGGCTTCATCCTGGCTGACCATTTTTTGCATATTTCCGGAATAGTAACGACTTTATTTATTGCAATGTTCATCGTTACCCAACATAAAGAGGTTGCTACTGGTGTTAGAAAACTTTTTCACAAATACTGGGACTACCTAGGTTTTGTTACAAACAGTATCCTGTTTTTTATAATTGGAATTCCATTATTTGCAGCAGAACCATATCAAAATAGTGGTGTTGCATTGGCTATAATAATAGTTGCTCCATTTGCTATCATGATGTTCTCTAGGGCGGCGGCAGTTTACAGTGGAAGTGGCTTTTTAAGAATCTTTAGAGTCAAAATTCCACTTCGGTGGCAAAATATTCTAACCATTGGAGGTTTAAGAGGGGGAATAGCAGTAGCTTTAGTTCTCTCACTTTCATCAGATTATCAATTCAAGGCCCTATTCATTAGTATTGTAGTACCATTAATTGCAATTAATTTAGTTGTCAACCCAATTGTTTTAAATCGATATATGAAAAAAACATCCGCTAAAATGTCTCAGTCTTAGAATCTTACCAAGATAGATGGTTGTAATAAATAGAATCCAATAAGAAAGTATAATTTTTAATTCAGACAATGTAGTTCATAGAGCAAGTAAATAGAAAAACATATGTGGATTGGTTGCAGTATTGGATTTTAATGAAATCTACTTTCATAACTGTTATAGCGACAACTTTGATAATAATAGCTACACCTTTTGTCATCACGCAACAAATTCAAGCTCAAGAGGGCAATAAGATTATCACATATTTGTCGGGCAAAGAGGAAGTTCCCCCGACTAAAACTGATGCTAGTGCTTGGGCCAAATTCCAAGAAATTAACAATGGGTCGCAAATTGTGTATTCGGTCAGTATCATTGGACTGAATAAAATAACGGGTGCACATTTGCACGAAGGAGTTAAAGGTCAAAACGGTGATGTAGTAGCTGTTTTAGCAGGCAATAAATCCGCTGCTCAAGGAAATACAACTATATCGTTCAAGGGAAATATAACAAAAGACGATTTGCAAGGTCCATTGAAAGGTAAGGAAGTTTCCGAACTTATAAGTCGAATGAAAAATTCAAGTATCTATGTAAATGTACCTACCGACGAATATAAGGATGGAGCCATCCGTGGTCAGATTGGCTAGCCTTAACTGCCTAGTGATTAATGATAGTTTTATTCTCTAGTCCTGCTAGGCAGCAGGAAATCCACGGCCTCAAATAAGCCTCCTAGCTCTTTAGAGACCTGGCTTGAAAACACCCCTAGAACTTCAAAGTCAGCTGCTTGCATTCTTCTAGTGCTAAACATGGCCAGAACTCCGATAACATCATCGCCGTGGGTAAGAGGATAGCCTGCAAAAGATTGAAGGTTTTCTCTTTTTGCCCATTCAGGATATCTTATCCTCTTGTCGTTAACAACGTCGTTAGTTATTGATGGCTTGCCTGTAATTACTATGTTCCCAATCTTATTTGAGTTGGCAGAAACCTTCGAAAATTCACCGTCTATGTCTTTATATTTTCCGGCACTAAATTTTAGGATAAGATTTTTCCTATCTTTGTCCAGTAGCCATATACGAGAAAACTTGGCGTCAAAATGTTTTACCAAGCTCTCAGCTATAAACTGGAGCTTTTCATTTAATTTTTGATATTTCTTCAATGAACTGAGAATCTTGTAGGCCCGCCATTTTTGATCTCTTATGTCATGATCATCAAATAGTGTGTATGGTGTAACCTTCACCATGCTGGATTCGTAAGAACGAAAATCATCTATCAGATCCACAAATCTATTCAAAAAGTTACTGCTTTCAAATTCATATTGTTCTGCAGAGTCAAAAACAAAATGACATATCCAATCAAAATCTCCTGTCATCCTTGAACAGTAAACACAAAACTCTGATTCGCCACAGTATTTTTCAAGACGGGAAATCATGATTGACGTGTCTGCTTTGAATCTGAATTTAAGAAGAATTGTACGATTTATCTTATCTGAGAGCACCGAGGGATTTAAAAGAAGAGAGTAGCCTAGTATGGTGTTGGATTTTTCCAATCTTTTTAATCTATGTCTTACAGTTCTATCAGTTATTTTGTACCCTAATCCTTGAAGATTTCTAGCCATTTCATAAGAAGATGTGCGCGAGTTCTTTCCAAGCTGCGATAATAGAAATCTATCGATTTCGTCAACCATAGATTGAAATTCCTTTTATTGTTATTATGTATTGCCAATTAGGAAATTGTACAAATGTCCGAGATTATTTTTCTCGTATTATATTTTCCTTCATTGCCTAATCGGAAATTTACAGTACAATTAATTTTCCGTAGTAAATATATCATTTTTATCCCTATACAAAGTTATGAAAATAGATTTTTTTGAAGCAGAACGCGTAATAGAAGAATTGGCAAAAAACTATGCAGCTCCATGTTCTACAACATGGTTTAAAGTAACGAGCATCAGGAAACCATCGGCACAGGAATACAGAGAGAAAGTAGTAGACTTTATGAAACAGTTTGAAATTATTTTGTCAGGGCAGCTACCAAATAGCGAACAAGCAGAATTATGTTTAAAGCATATCAAAGAACACTTAAACACACAAATCTTGTCGATCAGGAGAGGTAATAACAAAGAAGTAGAACGACGCTTTCAATATTACGTCAATTACAACTAGTTGTTACAATGGCATTTCCTTTTCTCTCTATCAGCAGACTTCTTGTAAATACTGATGTAAATGTAAATAAATTGGAAGATATTCAAAAATGGTAAACTACCGTGTGCTTGCAATACCCCTAATAGGAGTACTCATAATTGCTGGAACAATTAGTTTTATTACCGTATATTCCTCGTATCCACAAAAACATGAAAATATAAGTATTGACGGCAAGTGTTACGAATTACTGGGTACGGCTCATCAGAGATATGGAAACTTGACTGCAAAAGCAGAAATAAATAAAATGATACTCCAAATTAGTAGTGTAAAACCAAACAATGCTGTTATACCAATAATTTTCAATGGAAAAGATTCCGAAATTGAAAGTTTTATGGACGGACATAATCTATCAGAAACTTCCAGACAGAGAGTGATATATTTCCCCAACATTAATGGAAGTGTTGTTACAGCAAATATACCAAAAGTCGAACTAGAAAGAATTATAGACAATCTTACCATATTTGATCTCTTACCTTCCACAAAAACTGTAGTGGGCAGTATTGGGATCCAACCGAATAAGTATATAACATCCATTGAATTTAGAGACATTTCTTCTATAACGGACAAATTCATGACAAATGGGTTGAGGGAGATAATCAGTAGGTCTGATGGAGTGGAGCCAGCAGAGTGTAGAAATGATACATAGATAGGTGCGGCGCATAAAACCCGTTTCTGCCTTTCTCCACCTATATGACAGCTGAAATCTTATCATAATTGGATTGAGCGATTCTATAAACTTCAGAGGATCCACGCGATCATTCCAGATGCTCGATATAGTCGGAATCAGTTTTCATGGTGAGACGCAGAATCGACAATTTTTACCCTTGCAGGCATTGTCTACTAGATTACATTACGATAGCGCGAAAGCGAAACTAAACAGCAGATTATATCATGAAATATTTAAAAGTGTGGCACAGTGTAACACTTTATGATGGCAGAAATTTAATTGGAGATGTATTGTATGCGGAATGTCGGCGGGTAGAAGAACTTCAGTACAGCGTCATATTGATAATCCCAATATCCATAACGGAAATGGCCTGGCCGTCCCTATAGCATTACATCGGTATGGACAAGGAAGGTCGATCCATCGGTCCAGAACTGGACCTAAATTAACATCATTAGGATCCTCCGATCCTGAAAGTATGGCAATAAGTATTGAGAAAGAGGTTGAAAACGAAATTGTAAGAGAAGTCGCAAGGAGAATTTTCAATAGTGTGCCTATGAATAATGATTACTTTAAGATGCTTGAATTTTTTGCAAGGAGACATATTTCCAGTAAAACAATCAAAGGACTTGTCAATGAGTACCTCAATTTATGAGACCCCTAATCCCCCAAAAAGTTAAAAGCTTAAGTATAGTACCTTCTTTAATTGCGAAAATCTGCTTTTTAAAGAGATAGCATCTCAGGTACCGGTCGCTAAACACCTGAGGCTTTCAATAAACAGTACCTATGTTAATACAGACGGCACAAAGTTACCGCTAACAGTACTAACTCTCAAACACCTCCAATTTGAATGCTTGATATCCTAACATTTTATTCGGTGCAATTTCTGGATTAACTTTTAACCGTTACATTCTATCAAGATATTCAAGATGAGATTTAGACATAGCAAAGTTATTTTCCTATCTTATTGCTTTCGGAACAATTCCACAACTTTGGATTTGTCTTCACCCCTAATCCAATTGATTACCATCCCGACTAAGGTAGAGTATGAAGTGGTGAGAATATTACACAATCAATTTAAATCCTCATTTGCATGGGAAAATGGCAGATCCACCGGTGTGTCATCGTTAATATCCCCCATCTCTCTTTCTACGCGAAATTCAGTTCCGCCAAACGATCTTTATTATTGGTAAATTCAGACAAACAAAATATTTCTTTGCAAATCTTCTCCAGTAACAAAGATTTTAGACTTTATAGAAGCCCACAATATATCTATCAAGGACGAGCCTCCATCTGAAAAGGTATTTCATAAACTCTGCCATATCTATTAACTGTGACCGTTACTCTATCAGTAGCTACCTTTTTCTTTCGTATATAAGATGATATTTGTGAAGGACTTTCTATTTTGTTTCCGTCTATTTCTTCGATTATGTCTCCTCTTCGCAATCCTGCATTCTCTGCAGGACTATATGGTTCTACATTGACAATTAGTGCGCCATGTACTAGTGGTAATCTGTAAAACGTAGCCATTCTAGGGTTTAACTTTACTGTGCTTATACCCAGCCAAGGTCGTGTGACATGCCCGTTTTCTATCAAATCGTTTAATATCAATTTTACTGTATTAATAGGGACAGCAAATCCAATTCCTTGTCCATAAGGAATTTTTGCCGTATTTATTGCTACTACTTCACCTTTTGTATTAATTAGCGGACCCCCTGAATTTCCTGGATTTATTGCTGCATCAGTTTGTACTAACTCTAATATTCCATTTTCAAATTGTACGTTTCTGTTTAATGAACTGATAATTCCTCCCGTTACTGTCGGTCCTCCAGTTAGTCCAAATGGGTTACCGAGCGCCATAACCATTTGTCCAACCTTAAGCTCCTCGGAATTTCCCAGATTCGCAGGTTCAAAATTAACCTCATTTTGGGTATTTATCTCAAGAGGCTCCGCCATAACTACGGCTAGGTCAGTTTCGTCATCCGTTCCTACAACTTTTGCACTAACTTGTTTTGAGTCACCAAGGGTTACTCTTATTCTATCAGTCCCTTCTATCACATGATTATTTGTAAGTATATGTCCTCTATTGTCTATGATGACACCTGAACCTACGCCTTGTACTGGAAATACCCTGAAGAGTTGGTCCTGCATCATCCTAACACTGGCGATGTTAACTACGCTCTTGCTGACTTTTTCAACTGCATTTACAATGGATTCTTCGGACATTGGTATCAGTTAACTATCACTTCTCCATATGTCATATCGGTCATACGATATAATATATCAAAATTAGTCTATTTATATATATCGTATATCCTATATGTTAAATACACAATAAGTTAAGGTTCTTCCATGAAAGATCCGTAGTCCATACATTCTTCGGAATTGAATCCGTACTATCATCTAAATAACCGATTGTCCTGTCCATTTCAACAATATATTAAAATATGATAGCCTCACTAAACTATACCAAGGAAAAAAGAAAGGCAATAATCTTTGACACAAAATCCTCACAAGTCGGAAGAAAATTCAGACCCAGATGAACCTCCTGACGGAAATCGCCAGTTAACCAGATGTGATACAATAGAAGATGGTACAGAAGCTTTTATGCAATGGATGGGCTCACCTGATAAGAAATCACTTACATGTGACAATCCAATAGTCTTAATTAGATTTATCAATGATGTGCATGCTGTTCTGTATGACACATCGCTATCTAAAGAAGTTGAAGTTAGATTAGCATCAGGTATACCACACTGCAGTTATTGTAAATCTGATGATTGTGCACATATAGGTTTTACCATATGTGTAGAACAACTAGTCAGACATGGACATATTGGTAACGATGAAACTATAGAAGAAATTATCAAAAGCTGAATTATTTAATTTTATATCTTTAAACCATTTTTATTCGGATTTTATTGCTTCTTATTTTTCCTAAAACCAAGTGAAAATTTTCTCCCCGCACTATCACTATTATCTACAAGTTTCCATCCTATTTTTATTAGATACGGAGTGATAAAAGTAGTAATTATAGTCATTGTACCTACCATTGGCAACACAATGGAACTTGTGGTTCCCACATCAGCTCCACCCTTAGCCACAACTAGGGCAAGCTCCCCTCCTGATGATGAGAGACCAAAAGCAGCCTTTAACGACGCTTGGGTATTATATCCTTGTGATCTTGCAGACAAATATACGGTGAAAAATTTTGCACCTATTGATATCGCTATTAGTAGAAGCGCTGGCAAAATAAGACTAGGTATTTTTGTAATATCCATTAAAGCACCTATGGAGACAAAAAATATTGCACCAAACATGTCCTTAAGCGGTGTAGCCAATACTCTGGTAACGGAATGAACTTTTGATTCTGCAATCAATACCCCCGCGAAGAACGCCCCCGTAGCCACAGATATTCCGATCTCATATGCTAGATAAGATAATCCAAATGCGACCCCAAGGATTGCAACAACTAAAACATCATGCTGATTGGCTTTGCCAATGAGATTTACTAACTTTGGTACCGTCTTTGAGCCTATGAATAGAACCCCTCCAATAAATGCGAGGACTGAACCAATCGATATGATTAACTCAATGCTAGATACTTGGCCTGTGGAGGAAACCGATTGCAACACCGCTAGCATAGATATGATTATGATATCTTCAATTACAGCAACACCCAGTATTATTACTGAGGCTTCTTCTTTAATCATTCCAAGTTCATCCAAAATGCGCATTACAATTACAGTACTTGTTACTGAAATAGCCAAAGCCAGAAAGAGACTATCAGCGAGCGGGTAATTTGCGGCTTGACAGACCAAATACCCGGCTGTAAATGTACCTAACGCCTCGCTGGAAGCTATGACCAATGCCTTTTTTCCTATCCTTCTTAATTTTTCAATCGGGAACTCCATACCAACAACAAACAGGAGTAAAATAACACCTATCTCAGCAAACAAGTTGAGAATATCAAAATTATTGACCAGACTGAAAGGTGGAGTGTAAGGTCCGATTATCATGCCAGCGATGATATATCCTATTACCATTGGCTGCTTTAGTTTGTATGAAACCATTGCCATTATGGAGGCAACTATCATGATTATCGTAAAATCTTGTAAAATAGCACCGATTTCAATTACCATTATACATGTCTCCCAATTAATATTGCATACCTCATTATAAATATCTTAATAGTTTAGTAGTACGGACACTGGATCCAGAATTTTGTGCGAACTCGAGTTGCATTACTATTTTAGAGACTTGATATAGACTCTATCATCCTATACCTACGATTTTAATTCTATTGTGTTTTCTGAACCTAGATAACGTCATACTTGACCCAAATGTGTTTAAGAGCTGTCCATTCCTTCTATTAGTAGCATTTCCTAGGATAGATTAATACACAGTACAAAATTCTGTTAGTTGATTCATATATATGTCAATTTTTTTCTGATAGAAATGTATGCAATAGTTCACATATTATAGCAGGTTTCTCAACGAATGGTGCATGCCCAGCATCTTCTATCATTTCAACCCGATAATTCCTTAGAACCTGCTTGAACGGTTCGATATACTCTATTGGTATCAATTTATCGTTATGGCCCCAGATTAACAGTGTAGGAATATCTTGAATTGACTTTAATCTTCTTAAATCGATCTGTGTAGTAGTACTATTTTGATAAGCTGATTCAAAAGGATATTTTGCATCTGGTGAGCTAATCCTCGTTATAAAAGTGCTTATAACAACAGGTAAGACTTTCCAGGGCTGAGATACCATTTGTTCAAATACACTCCGTACGTTGTCATTTGTTGGATTTTTTGCAGCATTAAGATACTGTTCAAGTAGAGGAGTAGGTCCTTTCAGAAACCCGGAAGAATCAAGTAATACAAGCTTTTCTATCTCTGTCAAATTTTTAATGGCAAACTCAACGGCTATGTATCCTCCAAGTGAATGTCCTACCAATGTAATTTTTCTATCAACACCCCGTAATCCAATTTTCTCAATAAACTCTAGGATGAATTCTGAAAACTTTCCAATTGTGTAATTAACATCTGTTGGTTTGTCACTTCCCCCAAAACCTATCAAATCAACAGCTATTGTGTGATAATACATGGATAATGCATCTGGAATGTCTAACCATCTATCTGCGGATGCGCCAAGACCGTGTATGAATAATATGTGTCTATCAGCATTGTGACCTCTTTCTTTCGACTCCAGATATCTCATTTTGATATTGTTATTTAATAGTATGAATTTTTCTTCCATTGCTATGTGAGTTAGTTAATACCACTTATTATATCACATCTTTTACAGAGTGCTCATAAATTGGTTAGTAAACTGTGCTGATTAATTTAACTTAATAACCGATTATATTTAATAATATATCAGCTAGTCAGACACATGGCTATTGGGATGACTAATGTATTATGGCTTGTGTCTATTATTTCACTATCTATTGGAGGAACATTTACAATTTTCTATATTATTAGACATATGACTGATTATTTCGAGAAAAGAAAGAATAGATAACAAAAGCGAATGTCCTTTTGTGGCCATAAATTATTAAATTTTGAATTTTGAAATTATTACTAATTATAATATCAATGTTCTTCAGACAAGGAATAGATGAGGTCTGTCAAGCATGTATTTTTGTTATCTTCATTTGCATTCCATACTTGGGTCGCAATGTGATCAATGGTTTTAATTCAACTTTATGAGATGGTATATGTTTCAATCTCCATTGTCTGCATATTGTGGCAATAAGAAGAATTCCTTCCAACCATGCGAATGGTTCTCCTATACATCCTCTAATGCCACCACCAAAGGGAAAGTAACTGAACCTAGGTAATTGTTTTTTGAATTCTTCTGTCCAACGATCCGGATAAAACCGATCGGGTTCAGGAAAATATCGAGGTTGGCGATGCATTACATATTGACTCATTAAAATTATTGATCCTTTGGGTATTCTATATCCTCCTATTTTATAATCATCAATTGCTTGCCGCCCTAAAGCCCATGCTGGTGGAAAGAGTCGCATAGATTCCGTCAGGACCTTTTCTGTATACTGTAATTTGGGTACATCGTCTACTGCGATTGCTGTTCTACTGTTACCAAAAACCGAATAAAGCTCTTCTTGTAGTCTTGTTTCTATTAACGGGTTTTCCGACAGCAGATAGTATGTCCACGTTAATGCATTTGCGGTTGTTTCATGTCCGGCCAAAAATATGGTCATTACTTCATCTCTTAACTGCTCATCAGTCATTCTTCCGATTCCAGCCTCCTCGTCTTGTGCTTGCAAAAGTGTAAATAATAAATCATCATGACTTTCTTTATCATATCCTTTATCCAGTTTCTTTCTATGTTCTTTAATTATTCTATATACAATTGAATCCAAGTCCTTTTTGGCTTCCTGAAATCCTTTGTTGATGGGTAATAGCGGTATTTTTTCAATCAATTCACCAAATGGCATTAAAAGACGGTTAAAATATTTCATACAAGTCAGTAGAGCATGACCTACTTCGTCATGTTCTGGGTCTATGTCATAACCTAGTACTGTCTTACAAATAATTGCCAATGTAAGTTTTGTCATCTCCCTATGAATATCTAATATTGCACCATCATGCCAGCTATTACACATATCGTTGGCTTGCTTTATCATCATATCCGAATAAGATTTGATTCGTTTAGGATAGAATGTCGGTTGTATCAAATGTCGTTGTAGGTCATGATATTCCCCCTCACTGGTAACTAATCCGTTACCCAAAAGCCTTTTCGATACCTGCAATCCCCTACTCTTGATAAATTTCTTGTAATTAGTAACTAATACATCCTCTATGTAATCAGGATTATTTAAGAAATAGACATTTTGACTTCCAAATTTAAAATGGGCGATCTCACCATAGGTATGAGATATGTCGGTTAATAATTTAAGAGGATCATGCAAAAATTTCCGTACCAATCTGTATGGTAATATATAGTTGGGACCTGGGGGAAATTCAACTACATTTTTCATATGTTATTGTATCCATAACATTGCGGTCCTAACCGGTATATAATGTCTAGTTAAAGTTTATTAGTTGTGTTTAACGATGTTTGAATATTGGTTGGAAATAATATAGGACTTGCACAAACCTTTTTGTTTGTAGCAATATCAGGTATACTATTATTCAGCGGAATCAGCGTCAGTTTGTCTAACAATAATAATCAAGTCCAAGCGCAAAAACAAATAGAACTCGCAAAGATTAACAAACTATGGGAAACAGCAAATAATTTGAAGAACCCAGAATCAGTTGCGTATTCACCTACGCTGAACGTCTTATTTGTTTCTAATGTAAATGGAAAGCCAACTGAAAAAGATCAGAATGGATTTATCTCTAAGGTTTCGCCTTCTAATGGTAGCATAATTGATCTAAATTGGATAACAGGACTGAATGCACCAAAGGGCATTGCTCTTTCTAATAATAACAGTAAATTGTATGTTTCAGATCTGACAGATCTAGTCGAGATTGATATTAACAATGGAAAAATAATTAAGCGCATCAATGCCCCAGGAAGTGCCTTTCTTAATGATGTAGTATCAGATAAGCAGGGAAATATCTACGTGTCTGATACTGTTACTAATACTATCTATAAACTAGATAGTAAAAATAATACATCTACATTACAAACTTGGTTAAAAAGCGCACAATTAAAAGGTCCTAATGGTTTACATGTTGACAATAATAAAAATAAACTAATTGTCGCTTCCTTGGGAAATTTTAGTAAACCTGGAGCCGGCATAGAACTTGTTGATTTAAAAAATAAAACCATAACTACTCTTGGAAAAGAAGGAATAACCTCCCCATATGGCGGTCTTGATGGAATAGAATCTGATACCACGGGTGAGCACTACTATGTTACTGACAATCCGGCGGGAAAATTATACTTAGTTAACGCTGATGGGACAGGATATGGAACTCTGATTGATTTACACACACAAGGTACTGCTGACCTAGGATTCATACCAAGCCAGAGCACAATTGTAATACCTTTAATGAAGGACAACAAGCTTGTAGCTTACAAGTTAGCACAATAGTAAATTTAAGGTCGCGAATTAGCATTTCACACATGAAGGTAGATAATTGCGATTTGAATCTGAATTTTGGGAAACATGTGAAGCCTGTGAGGAACTTTGAGATGGTTGGATATCTACGTAGTTATTTTTTATTTCTTTTTCAATCGTAAATTGGTCCAATGCCTCATTACCATTGTTGTTATAAAAAGTTCCAGTTAATTTGGTGTGGGGATTTCCGTTACTAATGTCTATATCAAGAAATCCAAACTTACCGTCAAATTGGTTTGCCACGTAAGGTGCTTGACCATTAAGCGGATAGAAACTTTCTCCACCTGTGCCGACTAGAGCAAAGACAGTCCCATTTACGTGATCGTTATAACCTGTAGTATTTCGATTTGTCACACTGGGCTCTGAACTATCTCCCACAGAATTATAGGATATAGGGTAAGTTCTTTGGTAGTTATGATTGTGTGCTTGCAATACTAAATCGACATTATATTTTTCAAAGAGGGGGTGATAGATATCCCTAAGATCTTTTTCAGCGTTGTGCGTCGAAGGAGATGTGTAAAATGGTCCATACGTAGTTGCTACTATCCAATCAATGTCTTTATTTTCAGATGCTTTTTTCAAATCTTCACTTATAAACTTGTACTGTGCGGAGCTTACATCAAATGGAGATTCCGAAGCCAAATTAACAAAATGTACATGCCTGTAATCAAATGAATTATACTGTTTGTTGATGTCAAGACTATTGACATACTGGTTCATCTTCGATTTTCCGTCGTTCACATCATGAAATCCTAAGGTAATCATTATTTTACCTTTAAGCGGAGCCATTGCATCAAACCAACAATCTGCAGTACTTTGATACGAGAGGTCTCCTAAAGGTAATACTAATTCAGGTTTTTTTTGTTCAATATTGCTTACTGTGTTTTTGGTGTTTTTTGAACATCCAAAATCACCTACAGCAGCAAAGCTAAACTCGCTACGTTTTTCATCACCTGCTTTTGCAAAATTATAGCCGTCAAAAGTTTGTGGTTTAGGTTCAGGACTTTTCTTCTTAGTGTCTTTTTTGGTGTCTTTTTTGTCATTTTTATGTTCATTTTCACGTATTATTTTTTTAAAGTTGAAAAATTTTCTCTGGTGATGGTCGCCTTCATCGTTACCTTCACCTTGGTGACCCTTGCCATGTCCCCCATGGCCATTGCCTTGATCATTACCCCCTTCGTCATCACCGTATACTCTAAGTAAAGAATTTTCGAAAGAATATTTAACTGATAATGGACAAATCATGGAGAACACTGACAAAAGAAGCAAGATTGCAAAAAATAAAAATAAACGATTCACTGATTTAACCCTCGTTACGAAATTAAGAGCGAAACATAAATACTTATCACAAAGCCCCTATCAGAAATGTTAACCATATTTTAAGCAATAATATTTAATTCTAAATTACGTTTCTTCGCTCATTATGATCTATTTTGCCGGAGGGATTTTTTAATCTAGGTTTTAGATACAATGATAAAAATTATCAGTGATTGGATGAAAGGAATCCATTAGATTATGGATATAGAATTGAATTGAGAATTAATCTCTGGGTTCGAAGGTCGAATCTAGCCAAGATAATATTATATTCTGTAGTCTGGAACCGACCATTTTGTCTGACAGCATGTCCGTCCCATGAACAGTAGTATTTTCAAATATCTTTAGATTTTCAGCACAGGTTATCTTTTCACACAATATTTTAGAATCTTTGGCCGAATCGGAGTCGTCTTCTGCTGTGACAATATAGATTGGACCTTTGTACTTCATTATGGTATCGAGTGTAGATATTCCTCTGTTATTAAGTCCTGGAGACAGTAATATTACCGAATTAATGGATTGATCAGATGCTGCATAATTCAAAGCTAAATTGGCACCAATACTTGCCCCTATTATAGATATCTGGTTTGGATTTGCATTCTTTTCCCCTATGAGATATTTTTTTGCCGCCTTTACGTCAAGTGTCATATTTTTAAAATTTTTCGGCATAAATGATTGGTAGGAAATTGTGTGGTTACCCTGTTTGGTGCTCTCACCATGACCCCTTAAATCGACAGAAAGGACAGCATAACCATTTTTACTGAGTTCTTGCGCAAATTTATCCCATGTACTCCTGTCCACTCCTAACATGTGTAGTAAAATCACTGAGGATGTAGATGTAGAATCGTTGGTCCCTATTGTTGGTTTATAATAACTGCCAACTAGTAACACACCATCCTCGGAAGTAAAGACAACCCTTTCTCCAGAATGGTTTTGATCACCTCCCTGATCTCCAAATGCCTTATTTACTAAAGTGATATTCTTTGAACCAGCAGAAATAAAAATAAAATTTATCATGAAAATAACTAATGCAATGTTGAGCCAGAGATTCTTATTCGTTAGTACATGTTCATATAAGAATCCTGCAAATAGTAAACTTAGATGTAAGCTTTTCCCAAACGAAGCTTTTCCATCATAATGCGAAAATTGCAAAGGTTTCAAACTTTCATCTCGCCAATTGTAGTAAGATTTCAAACTAGTACATATTTAGTGTGAGTTAACCATGTTAATGGGTATTGATGTATTGATCGAATATGTACCAGTGGCAAAGGCATCTCACAGAATCGTACGTTAGTAATCATTATAATCATTATTGGTCTTGAATTTCTCTAACACTCAAGTCCTTAAAGTCCCAAATCATGTTGTCGGATCTGAATGTAGCTATGGGTCCTCCATTTGTGATAATATAGTCCTTGGGTTTACCACAGTTTGCACTGTAAAATACAGAATCTGGATAATTGGAATACCATCCTCCGTTGTCGATCAAATCTGTAACTTTTATCCATCTGTTGTTATCTTTATCATCTAGATAGGATTCCATTTTTACTGCCTTGCCATTATCAATATTATACATTACAACTTTCCATCCTATCCATCTACCTATTATTGAATCTGTAGCTTGAACCCTATCCCTCTCATTAGTATATCCACCTATATGCCATATTTCTTTTATCCAGGATGCGGTACCATTAACAGTTATTCTTCCTTTAAGGGATGTACCTTCACAAGGTACAAGGCTATCATGTCTCCCTCCTCTAGCATACCATACGAGCGAATCAAATGGTGGATTTGCATGTATTACCCTAGCATATCCAGTCATTTCCACATTCTTCCACTCCTGTTCTCCTATAGGGGTATTAACATCCATTCTTACCTCATTGTTATATTTTCCTATATTTTGTCTGCCACTAATTTGCCATGAACCATCAACCTGTCTTGTTATGTTGGATTGAGGATTGAATAGCCCATCCTTTGTGGGATTGTCCATATCGATAAACCATTCTCTTCCACCAAACTTGGTAGGATAAATCTCCACTATTCCGAATTTGTCAAACTTTTTAATTTTAGGAAATAAAGACTCAGGTTTTATAACATATATAGATAGTACAACTAGGATCGCCATGATGACAACTATAATAGCTGTTTTTTTGCCCTTACTTACCGTATTCTTTGCATCTGCCTTCCAAGATTAATATAATCCGTGCCTATCTGCATTTCGATTTACGTTTAATTTATTACTCCATGAATCAAATTCAGACAGATATGGATAAGTGCTAATCGCATTGAGCATTATTGGCTCTTCGATATCCTCTTGAATAAGTAACATTAATTTTATAATTAATGGTTGATAATGTATATATTTTAATAATCCTTAACCTTGTGAAGCAAGAAGTGTCCGGCTATAAAGCCTCCTCTTCTTGCTAATGCACAGCATGACTTTCAAAATTGTTGGATCCGATTCTTATATGCTAATAGTGGGATGAGAAATTACTACCGATAAAGTTGTGTTACCAACTAAATAACTTGAGGGGGTTCGGCGGACCGATCAGCTAATATTGAAATATGATAAAATTAAAATTAAAAGCTACACTATCAATAGTGAGGTTATAGTGTAATTGGCAAAAAGTTTAGCATTAACGATCATTCTTGCAGTCGTAATTGCAGGTGTTGGACATATCTATCTGGGCTATAAAAAACGCGGCATAATAATATTGATAGCTAGAGTAGCCATATGGCTTGGAGTAGCTTTGTTCGTCCCATTTCCATTTCCGTTTAGTTTGGTATTCGGTGTGATTTTAGGAGGTGGTTTTTGGGTCTGGCAATTAATAGATGCAGTAAGGTTATTTAACAAAATGAGATCCGGTGTTGATGGACAAATTAATATCAAAAAATCATAAAATTTGAGGTTTTCACGCTTACTATCTTACCAGTAGCTGAGTAACATTAAGGAGTTTGATATTAACTAATAGTAACTTGATTGCCAAATTGTCCATTGGTGGTTATTCTCGTGACTAGTTAGTACGTGTCGGACTCCGATCCAACCAATAAACCGCCAGCTTGAGATTTTAGAAGTTTGGCGCTTGTCATCAATTTAGGGCCATTTTTCAATGTACATACTACTGGATTTTGTGAGAATGGATTTTGCTTTATTCGGATTTGATTTATGGCATACGTTCCGTATTTCGACCCAGCACATCTTTAAAGCTTCTTGGCTTACCATCTGCAAAGACCTCTTCTGGTGCGTATTTCATTGAGAATGCAAGCATTTGCTCAAGAATTGGAAGCACTGATTTTCCCTTCGCTGTTACTGAATACTCAACCCTTGTTGGGATCCCTGGATAGACCTTTCTTTCGATTAGATCATTTTCTAACATCTCTTTAAGGCGAATAGCGAGAGTTTTGGAATTAATACCTTCTATAGTTTCGAATTGATTAAATCTTGTATGTCCTAAAATAATGATATTTCTTAGAATATGAATAGTAAATTTTTTACCTATCAAGTTAAATGTACAGTCCACAGGACATCTGGTAGTCATCGAAACCAATTTTTGCGCTTCTTTTTGATCCAATTTAACTCACTCGCTTCTCTATCAAATTATTATTTGCTATCAAACTCGCTCTACTCCCGAACCTACTTACCATTTTAGCACTTAACAATTTATATACTTACTTAATTATACCTAAAGAATAAAGGTAAGCAACTTGCAAATTATGACAAAATTCGAGGTCATGTTCCTGAAACTAGGAGATTACATAACAAAGGTGTTTACCTATCTGTATGACGACGTGACGGAAAATTCATTCTCTCAAACTGCTAGCACACACACAATACGTGATTTGAGAACTAATGACATAAGTAAACAGATCGATATTATATCAATCATTCAATTAAGCAGGTGAATAGAAATCCAACTAGAAAGTCAGAAAATCAAGAAAGCGATTTTAACTGCTCTGGCCGATCCTGAGATGGTTAGCATTATCAATTCAACCATGGACCAATCCAAATCAGTATACGACATTATCATGGAGACCAAGATGCCCCATACTACCGCTTATAGAAAAATTAAATGGTTGGTAGAACAGGATCTTCTAGTAGTTGACAAAATATGTATAACTGATGAAGGAAAGAAATACAGTCTGTTTCATAGTGTCTTCAGATCCATAACCGTAAAATACGAAAACATTAAGATAATAATAGAAGCGGAGCAAAACATTGATCCTGTTAACAGGCTGACTGAAAGATTTTTCTCTCTATGAACATAGTCTTAAGAATGTAGCCGAGCGACTAGCCTGCCAAAATACTACTTGAGGACTGAAGCAATGCTTTCTACGATTTTATGGCCCGATCTATATGAGTAGTAAAATCTCACAAACATAATTAATGCAAATAGTATCATAGAGACCAGATGTATCTGCATACCAAGATCATGTATCTCAAAGCGGAAACCGAATAATCCAGACTCATATATAGTGTCCACGAATTCTCCGCCAATCCATATCAAAATGAAGATGGAAATTTGAAATCTGAAAGAATTGACACCAGGTGAACGCGCAGCCAACCACACAAAAACTCCCAATGCGACAAATAATAAATATAGTGTAAGATTACTCGCAAGAGCGAAAACTGGAGACATTGTCATACTATTAGTTTCTCCTTTTTGGTTCCCTCAATATAGATGAATGCACCACCAAACATTATTAATACAACAATAGAAATGGTTCTAAAGAGATCCTCTCCCAAAACTTCCTGACCTGCAAAATATGCGAAATGATATAATCCGTGAATGAAAATGAAAAGCGATAGTAAAACTGTAAGAATTCTAAGATTACTCCTTAGTTTTAAACTGAGGTAAACCGGAACAATGGCAGCAGCAAACATGATAAGACCGCTTGCTAAATGAAGTAAGTTTCCATCAAACAACTTAATTAATATCTTAGATTCACACTCTACATATAGATATTTTGCTCAATACCATATTGTGGGATCCACATTTGGGTTCCACTTGGGGAATCCAAATATGGGATTTGTATCTATGTTAATAAAAAAACTACTATAGATAAAGTGTGATGTATACAAATCACTTAAACAAAAAGATCTTTACATCAAGCATAATATCGATACTATTTATAGGTATGAACTGTTCTTCGCACTGCATAATCAAATGGGTTGGCTTCGGATATGCATTATAATCGTTCCTGCAGGGCGTGTGGTACTCATTTGGAACCTACTTTAGTTTGCGATATATGTGAAGAATACATATCCTGGATTTGTTGCAAATGCTTTAGAACAGATGAAGTTATACACAAACATAATATCTTACCTGACTACAGTGGCGTCATAACCAGCTACGTCCAACAGAAGACTAAAAATAAAATAGACAATGTATTACTTCCTATAATTACAGAAGCGTAAATCGTCCATAAGAAATTCTTGAATATGAATTATGTTCAGCATTGACTTTAGATATTTCCCTGTAATCCAAATTGGAAATGAACCTGGATCCCACGTCCGGGTTCCAAGAATGGGATTTGTATCTATGTTAATATAATACTGTAATAAATACTACAATATGGATCACCTTCATAATAACAAAAGGATCTTGACTCTATGCATGATAATGTCAGTACTGCTGATAGGTACGAGCTATACATCACACTACCTTATCCAAACTATATCAGCGAAGAAGAGCAGTTCATCCGAGAAAGCTAGTTCTACTTCTACAAGCTCTTCTTCTGGTAACACCACTTCTATTGCCTTTAATGCATTAGAACTGAAGAATGAAACCTACAGGTGGCAGAATAGTAGCAAGGCAATAAATCCTACGTTGAACTTGAATGCAAACACAGACTATACCATCAAAATAAAGAATCCCACTGATACCAAGCATGAATTAATTATTGGATCAAATGGTACGGAGATTGCGAAAAGCAATGAGATGCCACCAGGTAAGTCTGGAAAATTAACCTTACCAGGCAATTTAACTGGTACGCTTGAATATCATTGTGAGTATCATCCAGATACCATGAAAGGAATAATTGTCATATCGGGCCAAAAATAAATATTCATGTACAGAATAGTATGAAACTTGGATAGTTCTTTTTTTTAATATTACCATTTTAAATAAGAGAGCTTTCACCAAAATCTTTTTCTTTTTAAATCAACAGAAATGCACTCAATTTTGCTGTTTCTCCTTTATTTCCATTTGTGTAAGTACTTTCTTTACTAGTTCTTTGTTTCTTTCTGCATAAACCGGAGATTCTACGTCAATCCAATCTATGTTTTTGGATAATGGAAAAGAATACAATCCATAACCAAGTGATGGTAACTTGGCAAGGATATCAAAGGAAAGATCTATACTGCTACCAATTTGTGAACCACTTGTATGTTCATGTACATATGAGAACAAAGTACTATCAAAAATATAGATTCCTAGTGTCTCTGGATGATCTAGTTTTGCAAACGGTTTTTCGGTAAATTCTACAATTCTATCAATTTCATCGGGATCGCATATAATCCTACCAGTTTCTTCTCTCCGATAATCCCTTGTCACAACCATTCCGATTAAGCCTTTTCCATGTTTTTTTTGACTATCTACCAAAAAATTGAATTGTTTGATAAGGCTGCTCACATCCAGTGCACAAATATTATCAGCAAACCATACAATAAATGACTCATCCCTTCCGATCTCTGCTTCAGCATTCATTATTGCACCCCCAGTCCCATTTTTTTTGTCTTCTACAAATACAATTTCCTTACCTATGATCTTCTCTTTACCCTCGAAATAATTAATAATCTGTTTTCCATGGTCATCGAATTCACACACAATAATGAAACTCTCTACCTCAGGAAACCTCGCAAGGTATCTTACTATATGATCTATTATTGGCCTTCCGTCCAGAGAGAACATAGGTTTTGGTGTGTACTGAGAAAAAGGCTTGGCCCTGCTACCACTGCCACCTGCAATCAATACGACTTTCATGTGTCGCAATCACCTGCCATATCATGATTCCATACCATTCAAATATTTATTGGCTTAGCATCTAAGCATAATACTAACCATTATCTAAAATTCTACTATGTATGAATACTGTATCTATCTCTTTTTTCGTTTGAATCTCTTGCGAAATATTGATACGAAGTATGATATGGCCAGTAAAAATGTTGAAAAACCAAAAGCAGAAACCAAGTAAGCCCTCCTGAGTCTTGATTAGCTTACGGATGTATTTATGGTTACACACCTTTGATCTCCGTGGATGACGGCAAAAGTTCTATTTATCAATAGTTATTATCATTGCAGGTTAGCAAGAGGACTAGAGGAATTGACTTTCACATCGGTCAAAATCTCTTAACAATAATTTAGCTAGATCTAGAACGGAAATTAAATACGATTTTGTAGAAAATCGACAAAATATAGCCAAAATATTTGGACGCTTCAGTTAGTTAATTTATTTGATGATTTATTTCATTTAAAGTTGTTTTCTACTTAAAGTTGTTTTCTACAAATAACACCAAATAAGTCATCTTGACATTTTACTGAATTGGTTAGGCTGTATCCAAAGATAGGAACTTTCAAGGGATTGTGGAATTTTTCAGCTCATGTTTTTCAATGGCGGGTTGCTGAGGCTTGTACGTTATCGACAAGTTGTCTCCAACATCATAATTACAATTTGGGATCACCCTAGGGACTCGGTCTGAAGGTTCTACAACGCAATCACCATCTTTCTTCATCTTGACCGAGACA
>DATEFQ010000088.1:0-3144 GCA_035280585.1 Nitrososphaeraceae archaeon | reverse complement strand
CATGATTGCTACGTTGTCTGCCATACTCATTGCCTCTGCCTGATCATGTGTAATGTAGAGAGTAGTAATCGCTACTTTTTTTTGTAACTTCTTAATCTCGATCCTCATTTCAGTACGTAATTTAGCATCTAGGTTACTTAGTGGTTCATCCATCAAGAAAATCTTTGGTTCTCTAACTAATGCTCTACCCAGTGCAACTCTCTGCATCTGACCACCACTGATTTCTTTTGGTCTCCTTTTGAGTAGATTATTAATGTTAAGAAGACTTGCTATTTCTTGAACTCTATCATTTATTTGATTTTTGTCGGTCTTCCTCATCTTTAATGGAAAAGCAATATTATCATAGACATTCATATGAGGATATAATGAATAATTTTGAAAAACCATTGCCACATCACGATCTTTCGGGGGAAGTTTATTCACTAATTCATCTCCAATGTAGATCTCTCCGCTGCTGATATCTGTCAAACCAGCAATACATCTCAATACCGTGGTTTTTCCACACCCTGAAGGTCCAAGCAGCACCATAAACTCTCCAGAGTCAATTTCTAGCGAAAAGTTCTCTAATGCAGTTAAGTTCCCATATCTCTTAGTTAGATTTCTTATGCTAAGTGTTGTCAAAATGATTCGCTTTTACTTGAATTGATTTGATTTGTGCTTCATATTAATTTTAATTTTCTAGTTACATGGTCAGAATGAGCTCGATATGTCCACAACAATATGTAAAGGAGCAAACATTAACTGATGATAACTGACAGTTGTGAGGACGTATTGTGCATGTATTTTGTAGCGATAGTCCACACATTAGAAAGAGCAAGTCCATTAACCTGCACCAAGAAGATTTGATGACTTAAAGTGCATCACGAGGCGGCCAATACTTAAAAGCATTACATTCTAAATATGTGCCATGAGAAAAATCATTCGCTTAGGAAATTATTTTAGTGATATAAACAAGCGATCTGGCGGAAAAATGCAGCATGAATGTATTTGTAAAAACTTCAAACTCATTTTAGGATTGGCACTAGTATTTGTAATTTTAGTTTCACCAAGCTTCACGTCACTTACAATGGCACAGGCACAACAGGCTAAACAAGTTACATTGACCGCTATAGTGGCAGAGCCGAAAGACAGATGGGATACTTTATTTGCGACCGCTTTAGCAAAACTGCGAGAGAAACATCCAGACATGACGATAAACATTGATTATCGTGTGTTACCATATGATGATACTCGAAAACAAATTTTGACTGCTATGGCAGGGAAGACACCTATAGATCTTATTTCAGTTGATCAGATTTGGCTTGGGGAATTTGCTGAAGGTAGATTTCTTTCAGATTTAACGGATTTATCACATTCATGGAATAGATCTTCTGACTGGTTCAAGACGAATTGGGATGGAGGTCTCTACAAAAATAAGTTATATGGTATTTGGGCATGGACCGACGTAAGGAGTATGTGGTACTGGAAGGATCTATTAAATCAGAGCGGTGTGAGCCCTGATTCTCTAAAAACATGGAACGGGTACATTGAGGCAGCGAAGAAAATTGAAAACTCAACAAAAGGACAGGGAATTCAAGCGATGCACCTTGTGGGCGCAAGCCATTCTCCAGATATGTGGTACCCTTATCTATGGATGCTAGGCGGTGATATAGTCAAACAAAAAAGTGGACATCCTGTGAAAGGAACTTACTGGTTCCCGACATATAATAGTACAGAAGGTGTTAAAGCGCTCGAGTTTTTGAGGGATCAAGTAAAGGCTGGAATAAAACCTCAAATAAACCATTTCTGGGGCCAGGAGTTTGCAGACAAGAAATTTGCTGTGATGTTGGAAGGTTCTTGGTTATTGGGACACTTTCCAACCAATGAATGGAAAGGTCTTGACAAAAAAATTGGAATGATTCCTATGTTTCCAGTACCCAAAGAAGGTGATACTAGTGCTACGATGATGGGCGGATGGATGCTTGGAATACCTACAACTTCTTCAAATAAGGCTCTTTCATGGGAACTACTTACCATTATGTTACAACCGGACGTACTTGCGCCAATGTTACAGAAATATGGATATCTTCCAACTCAAAAACCAATAGCTGAAGGCGCATATTCAGCCAGTCTCAACTCTACTATACCATATTATAAACAACTGATATCCATGATAAATATTGGACACAGCAGACCTAGTATTGCTGAATACCCGCAGATTGCTGATAACATTAAGCAAGCAATCGATGAAGTTTACCTTGGCGTGAAGGAGCCAAAACAGGCATTAGATGATGCTGCCAAGAAATCTGCAGAAGTATTAGGCTGGTCTTAGCTGCAATTAGCCAGCAATAAATTCTTCTTTTAACTCATCAATCAAATGACGTTCATGCTAGAGGCGAGAATTCAGGGAATACAACCATATCTGCTTCTGATACCCGCCCTGGTAATTTTAGTTGGCTTCCTTCTATTTCCACTAATATGGAACATATATCTAACAGTCCATGATGTAACTCTAACTACAATTCTTGGAGAATGGAAGTATGTTGGTTTGAAAAATTTCTCCAATCTGTTATATGATCCTGATTTTCACAAGTCGCTTCAGGTAAGTCTGATATTTGTCGGAGGATCAGTCGCTCTCCAGTTTTTCGTTGGGATGGTCCTTGCAGTAGTATTGAATCAAGCAATCTCGGGGTCAAACATCTTTAGAGCCCTGTTTATTATTCCATGGACAGTTTCTGCAGTTATAGCTGGTTTTTCGTTTAAGTTCATATTTAATGATAGTTTTGGGATTATGAATTATGGCCTTAGTCAGATGGGAATAGATCCTGTCCCATGGTTGTCAGACCCAGCAACCGTAATTTGGACATTGGTTATTGCAAACATGTGGCATGGCACTCCTTTTACTATAATATTTTTAACGGCAGGACTCTTTTCGATAAATCCTGTACTTTATGAAGCAGCGCGGATAGATGGCGCTACCAAAATTAAAAGTTTCTTACACATAACTCTCCCACTGCTAAAACCGTTTATCATTATAAATTTGATTCTCATAACTGTGTGGTCAGTAAATTTCTTTGATCTGATTCTTGTCATGACAAATGGAGGTCCATTATTTTCAAGCACTACTTCATCCCTATATATGTACAGACTAGCCTTTGAATTCGG
>DATEFQ010000087.1:0-5582 GCA_035280585.1 Nitrososphaeraceae archaeon | reverse complement strand
AAACTAGCCATTTATTCGAATTCTAATAATAGGGAATTATGAATTTTTTTCTGTTCTGCATAGCAACCCATATCCGATGTCATCGGACCTGACATCAACTTGGTGAGGCTTGCTTTACTTTTCTATCACATATTGACCATTGTAGATTCAAAGCTGTGAAGACCTGAATTTACTTATAAGTAAGAATATACCTTGTATCAATTATTAAATGATACTTCCACTGAGAGGTTGGAAATCTGAATGAACCCGATGCTGAACTTACTTCAACGAGCGAAGTCGAAAGTTATTTTAAAAATAACATTGCTGGTACTCGTTGAGATTAGTTTGATATGTGGCAGTTTTTATATTCTGACATATTATCAATCCCAGGGAACTTCCATTGGAAAGTCAATCAACGCTGCCGGCAAAAATCGATATCTGACCTCGATTTCCTTATTTGAAACTGAGAAATTTCTTGACGGTTCATCCAATATACTGACTCTAAAAACAGGTATAGATAATTTAGAATCAAATATTCAAGCCCTCGCTTATGGAGGTGCTATTTCAGGCGCTAATATAAAATCAATTCCACCAGATTTTTCTAGCTATCTGAATAATGTAATGAGAGACTTTTCTGCATACAAGGCTTTGATACTAGGTAAGATAATCGGTGGACCTCAAGGCTCTCAAGTGTCTTCGTCTGAGACGATTCCAGCCTTGAAAAAAAATCTTGAGTCATCTGCGGCAAACTTGGTACGTTCTTCTGATATCTTGGTAACTGCTCTTGGTTCATATGCAGATAATAATTCACAAAACTTGATTATATTGCAGATATTTTTGGCTGTTCTTAATATAGGGATCTTGATTCTCATTTTATATTTAGTTACTAGAATACTTAGGCCCATATCGTTACTTACGCTGGCCACGCGGGAAATAAAAAAAGGAAATTTAAGCTATCAAGTTGAGCAAAAGAGTAAAGATGAACTGGGCGAACTTACTGACTCCTTCAACTCGATGATTAGCTCAATTAGGATCTATATCGACGAACAGAGGCGATTAAGTGATGAACTTAAAACGGCAAACGACGAAATAGCGCAAAGAGAACGCATGAAAGATGAGTTTATCAACGTAGCAGCTCATGAAATGCGAACCCCTGTGCAACCTATTTTAGGTCTATCTGAGCTCCTAAAATCTAAAAAACATGGAAATAATGCAACAGAAAGCGATAGGGAAGAAGAGGAACTACTAGATATGATTATCAGCAACGCAAAAAGACTTTTGCTTCTTGAAGAAAATATTCTGGATGTTTCTAGACTAGAGAATAAAATACTAAAATTAAATAAGGAGCAGTGTGACTTGACCGAAATAATCTCGAACGCCATACATGATGCAGACAATCAAATTGACAAAAACATGGTTGAGTTAAGATATAACACAACTGAATCTAAGACTCTATTATTCGCAGATAGAGCGAAACTAACTCAAGTTGTTTCCAATTTACTTAACAATGCAATTAAAGTTACAAAATCTGGCAGCATTACCGTGAATTTGGAAAAGGATTACAATCAGGCCATTATTAGTGTAAAAGATACAGGACCCGGAATTGATCCAGCTGTCGAGTCAAAATTATTTATGAAATTTGTCACGAGTTCGTCCTCTGGAACTGGGCTCGGATTGTTTATATCGAAAAGTATAGTGGAGGCACACGGAGGCACAATCTCGGCGTACAATAATACAAACGGTAATGGAGCTACCTTTACTTTTACCTTGCCGTTATTAGACAACAATCATACCCAAGATCCTGAGGCATAGCCTATTCTCATTTTTAGTATCAAACTTTTTGATTTGTTTTAATTTAAACCCAAATAGTGACTATCGAAGGGATGAATCTGGAATTTCAGATGGGTCGAAGTTAGAGTTTCTAATTTCTGTATGAAGGGAACTATACTACGCAGTAGAATAGGAACTGAAATTAATATTATTTTCGGGCAATTCAAGCCTGAATCTGTTTGTTTACTTCCTGACATAGATAATCCATCGCAACTGGTTTTTGAATGAACTTGTCTATAATTCCCTCTTCGATATACCTTTGAAAGTTAGGATGATTTTCAATTTCGAATGCACTTATGAGCATCGATCTTACTTTTGGATTTAGTTTTTTTACCTGGCTTAGTAATTCTATACCGTCGAGTTTAGGCATTTTCCAATCGGCAATAACCAGTATGTAATTTTCTTTGTTATTTTTAAAGTGTTCTAGAGCAATAACAGAATCGCAAAATTTCACAACTGAGAATCCATTAAATGCCTCTGACAGAACTTCATAAAATAGGGTCTTGATATCTGGCTCATCTTCTACAATACTCAGGATTTCTGTGTTAGAGGTCATTAACCCAAAAGTTATCCACTGACAAAATATAAAAACATTAACTGATTCTATAACTCATAATTTTTCAATAAATTGAATGCTATCTATATCAAGATTTTATAATGTTGCGAGAATTATGGCTTGCAGACCTATATTGATTTAAAATATTCTTAGGTACGTAATATTCGAAAATTATAAGCAATTATCAAAATTAAAAACTGAAAAAATCAAAAATCAAAAACCAATCATAAATTAATAATAGTTAAACCAAATCTACTTAAGAAATGATTATTCTCGTAGGATTAATAATGGCACTTATTATCCTGATGCAGTTTGCTGTAAACCAACACCTTTATGGTTATAATCAAGCCGAATATTGCCATGCCCATTACACTAATGGAACCGTAATGTGTCATAAGATGCCTACAAACATGACAATGCCTGTGAATATGACAACGACAATGCCTGTGAATATGACAATGCCCATAAGTCACCAGAAATGACTTTAGCAATTAAAAATCAAAAACTGCAACTTTACTATTAATAAATTTTTAAAGCGGTAGAAGGACATAGGTGGAATTGGATGAACATAAAGTGAGTCCCCCTACCGTGCATATGAGAATGGTGTTCTCAATTCTCGGAATGTAGTGTCATTATTAAAATTGAATTATCTTTCTTAAGCAATATTTATGAATTGGTGGGACTATACTCGTCTGGCATCAATAGCCCCACCAGTATGGATCAAACCTTCGGATCTATAATAATGGTGGGCAAATTATAAAAACTTTAAACGTTCGTCGTTGAGGGAATTTCATTTTTATGTGATTTTTTTCGGAATTATGATACAGAATCTTATTTCGCAAAATTAAATAATGAATAATAAAAAATTAATTCAAAAAATGTCATGTATCTCATTTCCGAACTTTACATATAAAACAAACCCACAAGGAGAACTAACTAAACACATGGCAATTGGTGGGCTTGTTTGTTTCTTGCTCATTAACGGTCTGTATCCCACTAGTTGCCTAATTATTATTAATAAATGTTGGATTACTTTTCCTTCAACTAAAGCCGTTTTATATTATAGTGATATTAACTTTTTTGGGCAGTGAAATAATCTCTGAAATTGATATCGGTATCGGTATTAATTGTAGCAATAACGATATCGTCTTTATCAATTTCTAACGCCGATGCATTGACAAATGTAGAGAATCCGGGTTTTTCAATAAACGTTCCAGATAATTGGGCATATCAATCGAGTGTATATGAAATAGTAAGGTTAACTCCAAATGAGTTCGCGGTATTTCTACATAACCAAAGTAAACCCTTAGTTGAAATAATGAAACAAGAAGGGGCATTAGTTATGCTTGCGTATGATCGGGATTATGCAATAAAGAGCGCTCCTTTCGATGTATATGTAAAATACAAAATAAGTGAGCAGAATGGGGCAAATGTTACTTCGAAACAGAATGTAACTATTGACAATAAGCCCGCCGTCGTGATTCAGGGTGACGGATTGGAAGCATTCAACGGCATTAAATTTTTGGAATATATGCTAATGCATGGTAACCAACCCTATTACATTGAATATATGGCTAATGAAAAAGACTATGAAAAGTATTTACCGCAGTTTGAACAGATAGTAAAGTCGTTTAAGTTTACAAAATAAAATAGAAATTAGAAGTGATCGCTGGCAGATTCATCATATTTTATTGCGATGGTTCTAGAGCAATGTAATAAGATTCCCTCCAGCGTCAAATATTGCTCGGCAAAATGACAAATAAGTCTCACGTCTACTTTGCATTATTATGTCACACAATGTAACAATTCTCAACTTAACATTCAGACTGACATCTCGTGGATGATTTCATTGCTTTTTTATATTAATTTTAAAGCCAATCGGTATTGTTTTTTATGAAATCGTTATTTAGTATTTTATACTGAAATTCTCAGATAGACTTTGGATAAAAGCAACGATTCTTATTCGGTAGGAAGATTTTTCGGCAAAAAGCTGATGCTGGTCCTAATAATAGCCCTAGCTCTGACTATAATATTCATAGTTTTGTTATTTGGTATTTTTCACATGGCTGTTCCGACTGACCACAATAGTAATTTACTGCCAGCAAATTGTTATTCAATAAATGGAAAGCAGATATGTCCTAAGTGATAAACTATCGTCGCTAATGACGATAAAAAATTACGATTTGGTCTTTTCTAATTCTATTTTACCGGGAGCCTCACATCATTCTAAGCTTACCTACTGAAGAACCATGTTAATAAATAATGTATAGAAAACAAATACCTCCCTGTCCCACTCTATTTTTGCAATACTATTCTATTTGGTAACCTTTCAAACCTAATCTTAAGCCATCAATCAGTTATTATTTAATAATAAGTGATCAGTTAATGAGTTATTCTTAAATACGCTGCCGGTGCACATTCCTTTCCTAAACACAAAGCACCTGGTGGAACCCTGTTGTTTCTTGTCATTCTATGGGTGCTTCAAAACCACCAGATGCTAACGCTCTACATTATGATTTGAAGTGAGGGCGTGCTTCTAGAAAATAAACTGAAATCTGCCTTGACCTAGTTTTTTTTCTAGGTAAAGACTGATTCGAATATCTCAGCCAGAATTATTTCGTCATATTTCCGGCGCTTGTTGCATTAGCCATTGTTGCATTTGTCATGTTAGCCGCTTCTGGTGTTCCTGCTAATGTTTGTATTTCTACTCCTGTCTTGGCTTGTTCTGCTTCACCTTCAGTTTGTTTTGCCTGTTCTCTATTTTGAGATGCTGATTCATTTGACTCCTGTGCATATGAGAACACTTGAACACCGGTCACAAAGAATAAGGCTGCAACTACTGCTATCACTAAAACCGACTTGTTTGTTGAATTCATTAAAAAATCTTAAGGTATACTTCGTAATTAAATGTTCAGGGAAAATGTAATGTCAAAAAATTCAGAAATATGTTACAGAATCGAGTGTTACGAACTTTGAATGATAATTTACAACAGTTAGCAACTGGTGCGTTTTGAAATTAATATTATTTTCGATTCGGTTGCCCATCTAATGCAATTGTATATGTATGAACACGAAGTTTGGCTTCAGATTGTTAGACACTCATAGGCTTGGTTTGAAACGCCATTAATAAAGTCATACAGGTGGATACCATTTGGAGTAATTTTTTCCATGCATTTTTTTAGTTTCAATTAATTTCCAACCTTTATCTTGAAAACAT
>DATEFQ010000086.1:0-6219 GCA_035280585.1 Nitrososphaeraceae archaeon | reverse complement strand
CAACGTTAAAAATATTTTATTTAGTCTACATCTACAATATAAATCTTTCTCAAGTAAATAATTCTCTTAGTAATGTAATGGTTGACATCCTCCTCTAAAGTAAAATCTCTCTCGAAGTCATACAACCAAATATGAGCCATATGACGTGACAACCATTTCAATTCTTTCTTAATCACATAGTGCGTATAAATCTTTAAAACAATTAACATATGGTAGAGCAAATTCAAAATGTTAAATTTATGTAGCATAGCCTTTACTTTCTTCGCATTCACAAATGGCGGCGGACAATGAAAAAGAGCATCATCTTCCTCCCAATAACCATCTAAAAGGATAGCATGGTGATACATATCATCTATAGTATCCTCTCTAAGTAACCATAAAAAAGTTTGAAAGTCGCGGTATTGTTCCATTGACAGTTTTTTAAAACGCACATGCGCACAGGATAAATTTGTATCGGTTCTTTTGTATGCAGCCAGGTTAAAAGTTATTAGATCAAAAAATATTTTTACCATTTCTACACGTGAATTCATAAAAGGAAATATGAAATTTCATTGCCGAAAATTGTGATTTTACAAATAAGTTATGCAATCCAAGAAAAGATTAAGAGAATTCCAAGTTGAACCACAAATGGAAATTCGTCGTCTTCGTGGTGAAGAAGAAATCCTGTTAAATCCTGAAGATTTTACTGATGCTCAATTAGCCCAAATATTGGCTGCTGGTATTCGAGTAAGTGGTCTTAGAAAAGAGAGACGCCAAAGACTTATTCAAATTGGCAAAGAAATAGAAGCAGAAGAGGAAGAAGAATTAAGAATACATATTCCTATCGATGTATTAGAACGCGAAGGACAACAAGAAGAGGAAGAAGAATTAAGAATGCACATTTTTATAGATGAATTAGAACGCGAAGGACAACAAGAAGAAGAAGCTATTCGTCGTGGAGAAGTAATTGAATCAATGAATCGTCAAATGAATACTCGTGATGAATTAAAAGGAGAAGAAATTACAAGTAATTTAAAATTATTACTTGAACACGATAGAGAGGTAAAAATTTTTTATAGAGCTCTTGCTGTCTATAAAAGTAGATTAGATAATGCTAAATTATATGTACGACAAAATACTTACGGATTAGAAGAAGATGAAGCTCTTCGTTTTTATAATGATGGTGGTCAGTATTATCGTAATGTTATTAATTGGAATATGAACGAATGTGTTGATCCAAGTAATTTTAATTTCTTTTCAAGTGGTAAATTACATTCTATCACTGTTATTCCGATATCTTTTTTAGCTCCTCATATTAGATCAAAAATACGTGAAAATGATATATTTCAAATGAAACAAAACATTCCTTTGAATGAAGAAGAAACAGCTAATTTTGATTTTAATAGGGTATTCTTTTCAACTTTAACTTCTTCATATGAGATGGCAACATTTCATAATTCTATTTTTGGAGTATTGACTTTCACAGTGAATAGTCATAACCACAATCATTTAAGTGAATCGTTGGCTTTTATATTATTAATCGCGAACCGATTACTTTCAACAGGAGGATTAGGTGGTCTATCGAAAGATGTGATACGTTCTTATTTTGGTTCATTTACAATCAATACAAGTAGTTCTTCGGGTGGTGTAGCAGTTGGTTCAGAAGGAGGAGTACGATTTTTTAAATCTAAAATTGGTCCTTTTCCGGTAGACGATTTATTTTTTGAAAGTTATAGAGAGTTTGTTGTGAATTATTCACGTTTAAATGGGGCCGTATTAAAAAAATATGAGAATTCTTTACAATACATGAAAAATTCGGAAGATATGATAGATATTGAAGATTATATGTTAACTGAAGGAATGACTGATCCAGAGCGTGTGGTATATGAAAAATCATTAGTGAGACGATATGAAATTTATCAAAGAAGAATGGAAGATGTTGCTATTAAATTATTTCCTCATGTGATTGAACCGATAAACGTAGTGGAAGCAACACCTCGTCATTATTATCCTCATATTATTCATCCAGATCCTGATAGTAATAAATTAATTGTACCAGATGTACCTGCTAAAGGAGATGTTATTTATCGTCCACTTGATCCAAATTTTCATGCAGTACCATTAGAAGATACAGGAGGAAGAATTACTTATGAGACATTTAAGAAAGTGACTCAACAATCGACCGATGTGAGTAAACCTCTGAGTGGGTTTGGAGATAGTGTTGTGGATGATAACACATTTATCAATGAAAATTTAAAGACTGATAATCCACAAATTTCTACTACAGCTATTTATGGTCCATTGATGTTAAATAGACCTGTACTTGATGAAACACCAGGAGACGATGATTTACTTGATGGATCTAGTGTTATTCATATTAATCGAAATGTATCACCAATTGATGCATATAAAGCGATATTTAGAGTTGAACCAGGATTAATTGAACAACAAAAAGAAAAAGAACGACAAGTAATCTCAGGTGGTCCTTCAATAGAAATGGAAGGAGAAGAATATGAATTAGTTGAAATACAACCATCTCCGGAAAGAGAAGTACAATTATCACCATCTATGATTGAAGTAGAAGAAATTAGTGTAAATGATTTTAAAGAAAATGTTGCTACTTATTCACTTGAATATGAAGCTTATTTGAAAAAAAAAACTGGATTAAAAGAAATTCCATTTTATTATCATTTAATTCGAATATTGAAAAAATTGTTTGAAGAAAGAAAAATTCCTAACGAATTGCTTAATATTTTTCAAGCGAATAGCAAATCAATTGATGACACTATAAAATTAGCTCTTGATACTTATACAGTATTTGATTTTTTTGACGAATATCTTGAAAAGTTAAATGAAAGAGCTCTTAAATTAGATAAAATGAATCAAAAAACATTAAGAAATGGAGTATTAGTAAGAATAGGAACTCTTAAACAGATTAAAGATGAATTTGAAGCACAAGTTGGTACACTATATCAAACTTTGGAAACCCAAATTCGAGATATTATTCCTGATCCTCGTTTTTTAATTCTTATTAAGAAGTTACCAAATGGAATCTATTCATCAACCTATTTGAAATGGATAAGAGAAGCAACACAATTAATTAATCGAGGACGTAAAGGTTATTTGGGTTGTAATATTGATAACAAATCTAAATTAGATAGTGCGCTCAAAAGAATGCCTCAACTCTATTGTCCAGATGAATCTATGGATAATAATTGTTTTCTTCGTTGTCTCATAGAGGCACTTCATATGCAAGATATTATTAAAAGTGATAATGATTATAATATTTTAAGATTGGAACATAAAATTCTTCATAATGATCATTTAAGTATTGATGAGATTCAAACTTATGCTGATCGGTTTTTGATTGATATTCATTTATGGGCAATACAAAATGTAACTAATTGTGAGATATCAAAAATAATTGCAAAAAATGTTTATAAATCGAAAGGAAATGAAGTGATTTACAATCATGCTAAACCAACAATTAATCAAAAATTTGTTGAATATCAAGTGATTCAATCTTCTCCCAAAGAGCTATCTCATGCCGACGATAGAGAAATACTTTCAAAACAAATTAATAGAATGGATCTTTTAGTTCAAAAAAATCATTGTTATTTAATGCTTAATAAAGAAATTATTACATCTAAAGTGAAATGTTCTTTATGTAAACAATGGATTACTGGTCGAGGATTCTATAGTAAACATATCAATAGTTGTTTTTATTGTTATGAATGTCGTCGTTCTTATTCAAATAAAAGAAAAAATGAACATCAATGTCAAGGAAAAAGTGATTATTTTAAGATTAGAATTAGTGGTGAAGTTCGTAAAACACAAGAATTAGTAGAAAAAAAGGATGAAGATACTAATAAAATATGGAAACATATGAGGAAAGAAAAAGTGAATAAAAAAACTATTCCTTTGAGTCAAGTTTGGTTTGCCGACATTGAAGCTTTTTCCTCCCCCGATGAAGAATCTATTTTTTACCCCTATGCAGTTGGTATTATTAATGGAGCACATTTCAAAGATAGTGATCCAATTTTATTCTATGGAAAGAATGCTATGAGAGATTATTTAGATTTTTTGGATACCATTGAAGGTGTTCTTTATTATTTCAATGGGTCCGCTTTTGATAATTTTCTCACTATTCGTGCAATGGTTCAATATAATAAATTTATTATTACCGATGGATTTGTGAAACATAGTAATCGCATCATTTCATTTCAATATCATAAAAAATTGAAAGTGAATGATCTTTATCTTTATATTAATTCATCTTTGGATAATGCTTGTAAATCATGGGGTGTCCCTCAAGAAGTTTCCAAGAAGGAATTTGATCATTCCAAAGTTTACGATTGGAAATCAATAGAAGAACATAAAGAAGAAGTAAAAGAATACTTAAAATATGATGTTATTTCTCTTGCACATCTTTATCATAATTATTCTACTACTATGTTTAAGTGTTTTGGAAAAAATATCACAAAGTCTATTACCCCATCGCAATATGCAATTCAATGCTGGTCCTCTATGAATCCAGAGCTCATGGAACATCTTTACATTCCAAAGACTGGTAAAGAAGAAGATGATGATCGTGCAGCGTATTATGGAGGAAGAGTGATGTGTCAAAGAAAAGAATATCTCTCAGAGAATTATATGGGTCCACATGATGAATATGAATATGATTTCATTGATGATTATATTATTGATGCTGACGTAAATTCTCTTTATCCTACGGCACAAATTAAATTCCAATATGCATATGGTCATTGGAAATATATTATATTTGGAGCAACGGAGGAGAAAATTGTTGAGAATCCTGGCTTTATATATGGTACTGATGAAGATCAAAAAATTGTGTTAGATCGAATGAATTATTTACAAGATGAACAATGGATGAATCGATGTTGTTTTTGTGTCGATATTCGATGCCCAAAAGATTTAATTACTTCGTTTCTTCTTTCAAGGAATGAAAAAGGAGAGATTGAACACAATCTTTATGATAAAATGAAAAGTTGGTATTGGGGTAATGAATTAGCAGAAGCGATTATTCTTGGTTATCGTATTACTTATGTACATGAAATTAAAGAATTTGATAAATTAGGTGATATTTTCAAAAATTATGTTGAAAAATGTTGGAATGGACGTAAAGCGAATCCAAAACCATCATTGATTAATTTAGCTTACAAATGTGCATTAGTTTGTTTGACTGGTAAATTTGGACAAAAATCGAGTCAAACATCAATTAAAATTTATAAATCAAGTCATAAAGTGGAGAAGCGAAATGAAAAAAATTTCGATATTATTCTTCAATCAGTGAAAGATTTTGATCTTATTTATCCTTCTTTTCCTAGTAATGAAGTTGATGAAGAAGATGATAATTTAATTGTTCATGATTGTGCACTTATATTAGAATTAGAAAATGATAACAAAGATCCTCATTATCCAGTCTATTTATCAGGTCAAATTCTGGCAAATTCACGTGTATATATGTCACGTATCATGCGTACTTGTAATGCATATTTCGATCCTTCTTGTGCCATATATTATACAGACACTGACTCTCTTCTATTACCATCACGTTGTTTGCCCAATCTTGAGCGAGCCAAGTATATTGGCAATGATTTGGGCCAATTGTCTTGTGATCTTCATGATCATTGTGATGGTTTTTCAAAGATTGTACGTGCAGTATGGAGTGCTACTAAAGGGCCCTATAGTGTCATCTATCTCAACCCAGGCGAAAACAAACTCTTAGAAAAAGTGCGAGTGAAAGGTATTCCACATATTGCCAAACCATTCTTACATTCTAAGAAAATGGAAGTTAATGTGAGTATTAGAGATAAAGAAAATTTAAATCATCTTATTCGATGGATTGAATCACCTTTCAAATTTTCTGTCCCATCTAATTTAGTTAAAACTCGATTCTATATGTTTAAAGATTTAACTGAAGGAGAAGGAAGAATTCGGGTTGTTTTTGAAGAGCACATTAATGCTGATTTAATTCAAAAAATGATGAATCGTACTGGAGAATTGTATTGTTTTTATGGTGGCATGAAACGAGCGATTAAAGATGATGATGGTCAAATTCTTTCTGTGAAACCTTCTCTTGTTCAAAGAATGGCCTGTAAAACTGATTGGTGGAGTAAAGGAAAACGTATTTTTATTGATGCCGATACAATTAATGAGACTCGTTTCGCTCTTTCTTATCCTCCTGGTTATTCTTTGATGGGTGCCCGAACTGAA
>DATEFQ010000085.1:0-11184 GCA_035280585.1 Nitrososphaeraceae archaeon | reverse complement strand
CTCAAAAGATGAAATATACAAGCTCGATGGTGCGGTAAGACAAGAAGGGTCCAAGATACAATTACTAAGGAAATTTCTTATGCTGAGAGAGGAGATCGTTGCCAAGTACAACGCAGATTTTGTCATAATTGATACAAGTCCAGGAATTAGGTATTGGTCTATCAATTCTCTAGCTATTGCCGATACAATTCTTCTATCACTCAAGTTAGATGGTATTGATTTAAAAGGGACTCGGCTTTTGGCAAAGGAAATTTATGAAAGTCTCACGAAGCTTGGGACTAAATCGTATTTATTGTTAAACAGAGCTGCGGGTTATTGTTTACCTCCTAGTTTAGCAGATCAACAGTCGTCATCAACGCAGGAAATGTTCAATAATACAGTTGGAAATCAGGCTACAGTAGTATCCAAACTTAACGAAGATATTGGGATGGATACGATACTTTCTATTCCCTGCTATTGTGACATTCAGTTTGATAGTAATGAATTTTTGACGGCTCTGAAATTTCCAGATCACCCATTTGCGGGCAAGATAGATGCATTGATAGAAAAATTAAAGACTATTTAGAGTTAAACTTAAAAAATCGAAGACTCTCAACATCAATCAAGATAATGCCTGAATTAAGGATTCCCGGGCTTTCAAGTTTATTAGGGGAGGCTACCGCTGAGAAGACTGATTCTGCTATAATATTGTTAATGAGTCCTCCTGGAGGAGGCAAGACTCTCTTTTGTCGGCAGATGATAACAGACAGCCTGGAAAGCGGATCTATGTGTATATATATTAACTCGAGTATGACACGCAAGGAGTATGGGAAACTCTTCAACAATGTTACTGAACCAAAAATTAAAAACTTGAAATTTTTGAATCCTTATTTAGTATCTACCGGCAACAAAGATTTAGAAACTTCTTCTGGTATAAACGATCCCAAGCTCTCCGCCACTCTACAAGAGATTCAAAATATAGTAGATGAATGGTCCGCACCTATTACTAATAGTGGTGATCTATCTAACCAGGCAACCGAAACTACTCTTAATAATCCTCCAAAATGTGCCATTGTTCTTGATTCGCTAACACATATGTTTACAATTTTTGAAGAAGACAAAGTATTGAAGTTTATAAATGCATTATCTTTTACTATTAAGGAATTAGAAGCCACTTCTGTTATTACTATGTCTGGTACTCAATCAAGTAATGAACCTATTTTGAATAAATTAAGTTCAATTTTTGATATTGTATTTGAGATCGAAATTCAACAGGATTCTGACAAGGTTAAACGGAAACTTAGATTAGTATCGATTAAAGGAGGAAATAGTAAGTCATCTTCAACTCTATTCAATATTGAACAAGATGGAAATTTAAAATTTGAATCAGAAGCAAGCTCGAAATCAAAACTTTCTATTTGTGGTCTGTGTAAAGCACCGATACTAGAAGAACCAGAGTATTATCTAGATATGCCATTCCATCACAGCCATGTTAAGATTTACATGAAGCTTGCTGGTGCCTTTGGTCAAGCTCGTGTATCCGACGTTGGTCCTTCAGGAGTTATCGATGCCGCATTTTTCTTTGTTGACGTAGTAGGACTCTCAGATCCCGCCCTTTCTGTGAGAAGGCAGATAGAGAAGATTGAGGCGCTAAATGACTTGATAGGTCATTGTGAAATATTCAAGAAAACTTCTGACAAAAGGGTTCTTCCTACAGGTGACGGTATGGCCATAGGCTTTATGTTAAGCCCTGAATCCCCTCTTCAACTTGGAATCGAATTGCACCAAGCTTTAAAAAAATATAACACTCATACCCACAAAGAAGATGGATCATTTCTTGATGTCCGAATAGGTCTTGCCTCTGGTTCAGTGTTTATAGTAAACGATGTAAATTCCAACCAGAATATATGGGGACCCGGTATTATTTTTGCAAGACGTGTTATGGATGTAGGAGATGGGGGACACATATTGTTAGCAGGTCCGCTAGCTGAATCTTTGTTGACTTTAGACGACAAGTACAGAAATGTAATAAAATTACTTGGTGATTTTCAGGTAAAACATGGACAGATAATAAAGATATATTCTGCATACTCTCCAAACGAATTTGGGAATCCTGTCACACCTGCTCGCTTCAAATCTTAGTATTAGTCTATAATACATTCAAGGGAAATGAACGGGTTCTTTCTGGAACGACAAATCTGCATTACAAACGCAGTTTTTCAAAGCCCATTTCAGATAGGAAAGGAAATTAAAACGTTATTTAGATTACACACGGATTTATTAAATATGACGTCTTGCTTTTTCTTTCCATGAATAGGAACAACGCCGCAGATATAAATACAATTTTTAACTATATAATATTCGCTAACGTACAGAATCCCTAGGTAATACTATATTGGCTAATATTCGATTACGCCACGATACTATTTTGTCATGGTGCGAAAAAGAAATTTAAACACCCACAGCTCATTCAGTTGAATCTTACGCATTTTTGTCAGAATTTTTAAAATCCATATTTCATGTCCCGAATATATTCCCTAAGCAACTTGAGTTGTTCAAATTTAGAAATATTAAATGCTATTTCATCATATCCCGCATCACCTGCAGGCTTATTAACCTTGGCGGCTACCTTTCTGGCAAAATCCCTCTCGATTTCTTCTAAGAATATATTCATAAGTCGATTGTCAGGCCGAATGGGTTTGAGGGTGCTTCGCGGCGAATAACTGCCATCTCTTCTACCTATTATGTATTCAACAAAAGGTATGGGAAGACCAACTCCATTGTGAAGTTTTTGAATGTGACGTTTTACGGAAAACCTTCTGCTTGACGACATGCCACAGGATGTGCAAGTCCAGTTGTTTTTATGTGTCACTGTGTAACACTGTGTAACACTATAATTTATATGTAGTCCATAGAATAAAGTATAATCCAAAGTCTGGTGTAATCCTTGACTCAGAATTGTATCCACGCTATTCGACTAGAATGTAAATAATCTTGTTAATGTAGGCTAGCGGGAAATATGTTTCGGACGCGACCCTGCAAAATCAAACTACAATTCTAGACGACATGAAAAATGAAACGACAGGGGATTAAAACCCAAAATTCTGTAAAACAATTTAATTAAAGAATAGATTACAAACAAAACTGAAATATTGAATAGAGCATATTCTAAATTTTAAGTACAGCCCTGAATCGTAATTCTCCTTTCACAACTTTGTCATAGGCGGTATTCATATCGTCTAATGGAAATGATTCTGCCATAACACGAACATTACCTTTAGCTACATAATCCAGCGCTTCATATAGATATTCTCTCTCATTTTGCAGAGATCCTATGATGCGCCCACGCCCAAACAATAAATGCCCTGTCACAGTAAGAGGTTCATTTGATAGACCCATTAGCACCAGTCTTCCATCTGGTCTTAGTCCCTTTAGAGTATCACCGGTAGCCTTGTAGGAGTTACTTGTGGCTAGAATCACATCTGCTCCGCCAGATTTCTTTAAACCTTTTCCATCTGATGCTACTGCATCTGCACCAAGTTTGTAAGCTAACTCTTCTTTATCCTTAGAATGTGTAATGGCGATCGTCTCAAATCCACATACCTTAGCATATTGAATAGCCAGATGCCCCAACCCTCCAACTCCGACAACTGCTATGCGTTCATGTGGTTTAGGCTCGGCAATTCTCAAGCCACTATACACAGTATATCCTGCACAGAATATCGGCGCCGCTTGTTCATATTCTAATCCTTCAGGTAAAAGCTGCGTCGCATCTGCATAAGCTACCATATATTCTGCATGTCCACCAGCAATGTTAACACCTGTTCCAATTTGGTCTAGGCAAAACAACGACTTTCCTCTTTGGCACCATTCACATCTGCCACACGTATGTTGCGTCCAAGGAACACCAACTCTATCTCCTATTTTTCTAGTTGTAACACTTTGACCTAACTCGACTATTTCTCCTACTGGCTCATGACCCAATGTGTTGGGAAGACGAGCTGGAAGATTACCTTGCGTCATATGTACATCAGTATAACAGATTCCGCTTGCATGCATTTTGATGAGAACTTGATTCGGCTCTGGTTTAGGGATTGGAATATCTTTTAATTGCCATTTGCCATTAACTTGTGGGACTATCGCCGCTTTCATTATGAATCAAATTCATTCCAATAGTGGCCTAAAATATTTCTTTTGAAGGCGAATCAGAAATAGGTCATAATAAAAAAAAGTGCTGAAAGATGTAAGGCGAGCTAATAACATCGCTTGTCCCCGTAGTCCATTTGACCACTCCTATCGTAACTATGAACCCGGGAGGATTCCATCCATTTGAGTAATGTTTTTATGCAAATTAGCCGATTTCCGTAACTCAATTAACAAGAAAAATAATTTCGGTCCTTTTGTCCAAATACAAGGGCTCTTCACTGGTTACCAGTAATTTAATGAATACTCAACTAGTTTATTTTTAGCGCGTAACATCAACAAATTAGTATTTAGTGACTAAATTAGATTCAATTTCTAGCTCTCGTTTTATAGCCAAAATGGTTGTTAAATATGGATTTGAGTAGACATCAACCCCCATATGTGAACTATTATAAGTTATAATGCTCAATAAACTATATGAAGTATATCATTGTACCGCTTATCATTATTACTATATTATCGTTACCAAATTTAGGTTTTTCGCAATCTTCAGTCAATTCGACAGCAGGAGGGGAGAAAGAAGTAAGATTAGCTTCGCCCATCTTGCAAAAGGTATCCGATAAGGGAACTTATTTAGTCACTATAAAATCTGGACAGTCATCTCTTCCTACAGGATTGAATATAGAAATTGTTTTTCTAAATAAATCATCTCCACAGCTTAGTGCTCCACCTGCAAATTCCGAGTCCAATATCTCAAGTACGGAATATACTAAAAATAGCGGAATGGTAGTACCTTCTGTAGTTGAAAAAACACTTCCTGTAAAAAGTTATGACATAGCAATAAATTCAAGTGACGGAAAAGAATTGTGGAATAAAACAAATCAGGTACCCCAGGGAGGTCGTGGACCCCAAACGATTGCTTTGAAAGACTATAACGTTGGAAATGTTACGATAACTATCAAAAATATAGTTCCTGATCCCTCTATTGCAAATACACTAAACGGTCAAAAAGTAAATGGTACTCAAGTATTAGGCGGTCTAAGTCAAAATAGTTCCAAGCCCCTAACTGATTCAGTTAAGTTTGAAACAAGCATCGTAGTAGTTTGATATTATCTTAATAGTTCTAATGTTGTTCTCTAATAAGTAACTCCACTAGCTTAGTTCAATCATATTCTTCAGGTGCAAATGTAGTCGTATTTGAAGCTATAATGCTTTAATAGTATGTGGAATTGGTACTCACATGGATGTAAGAATATTACTTTTGATAGGTATTACCATTAGCATCGTTCTTTCAACTGGAACAAGTGTGATGGCAGCGAGTAATGCCACAGGAAAGACTACAGGAAATGCTAAAGGAAATAATACAAAATTAGAGATTGGATCAGCAAAGCAACTAGAAAAGTTAACAAGCAACAACTCACTTAGCAATTTGTCAAGTCTAACTACTTTTAATAACACTGGGTCAAATCAAACATCTAATCAATCATCCAGCGGCGGTCAGGCATCTAATCAATCATCTGTCGGTCAGGGTGGTCAAAGCAGTCAAGGCGGTCAAGCTTCTGGCGGTCAAGCGGCCGGTAAGTCTTATTAGAGATTACAACAGCCTAATTAAATCACTTCACTCTTTTTTGTAGGTTCTAGTTGCAAAGTAGTTTTATTACAAATTTTAAGTCAAATTGATTTTAATGGCTAGATGATATGTCAAGAGGTTTTATGTATACAATTTGCGTTCTTTAAATTAAAAGTAAGATGATAAAAGGTTCCTAACTAGGAAGCAGAACACTAATTAGTTTTATGTATTGTGCATGTTTGTGAACATTCTTAAACTTTTATGTACATATGATAGACAGAATGTCTTCAATTAATTCGGAAATACTTGCCCTCATAAGCAAATGCAGGGAAATGAAGGATGTCGTAAAAAAGTCCAGCGCATTGCAGCACATAAATCAATTGCTTCCTCCAGAATCCAGGGTAAAGCTTCCTTCATTAATTACAAACGATGGTATTGATAACCTCCTAAGTTGGATAGAAGTTAAAATTTCTCCTCCAATCTATGGGCTTACAACACCATAACTCAACTTTTTTGACGTAAATTAAGGGCAGATATTCTTAGATTACGATAATAAGGGGGATTGTAAAGCATACCTCGTTGAATCTTAGAGTGACGTTATTTACAATCCACGAAAGGAATGTAAAATAAAAAATTAAGTGGCTTAGGTTATAATTAGTGCTTTAGGATCCTTTTCTATTTTCTTGGCCTGGCTCCGGTGCTGGCTCAGGCTCTACGTCACCGGGTTCTTCAGGTTCTGGTTCCACTTGTCCCAATTGCACAAGCATTTCTGTTAATTCTGACATATGATAATATTGCCGTAAAACTATTTATGGATTTATTATAATGAATAACAGGGTTGATTACTGCAACATAGAAATCGATCTAGTTTCTAATAACAGTTTCCGGAGTATACACCTCGATCATCACAATTGAGAAATATTTTTCTCAAACGCATCAATAGACTAAAATTCTGAAAAAATTCCCGCAAGAGAATGATGAAAAACTTAAGTCAATTGTGGCTTGTTAAAATAATGGATCTTTTCCGATCGGCTACATAATAAAATTTGTAGATAGTTAAATAATTTTTTGACTAAAAAATTTTGAAGAAAAAAAATATTTTTGACTAGGTCAATTGCCTAGTTGTCTCATCACTCGTTATTTTTATCAGTTGAGTTGCTACTGGAAGACTTTGACTCTTTTGATGATCCGCTGGATGATTGACTTTCCGATTTCGGCATCAAGTCCTTTAATGTTTGACATGATTCCTTTCCTTCTTTCATGGATGAACAAAGTTGTACATCCTGCATTTTGGTATTATTTGGCACCATCGCTGTTACTGGTATCTTCGTTGGGCTTCCACCTTCACCTTGTTGAATGTTTACATCAACTGTAATACTCTTATTTTCTTGGCCTCCTTTAGCTTTTTCTCCTCCCTTTGTTTTTAGAGTGAAATTCAGTGGAACCTCAATCTGTGATGGAGAGGATGACTGGTTTCCTGTGTCCGGCTGTTGTGCTAAACTCATCATTGGATAGGCGATAGCCAATGAAAGTGCAAAGGTCGCTATCAAAAGTATTGTTTTCATATTCATTACCTGCATGTAGGACTTTAAACTTTATAATGGTTAAAAGTAGTTTGTTCTAGGATTTACATTGGGATTATGAATATCCATATATCCATAAATTTCAATAATATATGACTAGTAACGCGTAACATTCTTGATATAATCGATGGCAAATCAAAACAACCTTACAATATGCTCATTGTTCTGAACCTAGTGTAAACCAAATAGATCTATGAAATAGCGACTACTGGACGGGGATCGTCGAGTCTACAAGAATCGAGAAAAATGCAATCGTATTGCAAACATTTTAGAAAAAAAGGGAAGAGATGGTTACTTTGCATCTACTTCCTTATACTGTTGCAATAATCTCAGCATGTTTAAGGCGATTATAGTCTTAGCTGCTTCCTTTGGATCCATACCCTTTATAACCACTATTTGGTTTTTATCCTCATCTGCAGTCATTTTGGCCAAGAGCGGGTGCCTTTCTTTTATGTTCTTGCTTAGGGTATCGACATCGATAACTGCTGACAAGTTACCTTTTGTGGCACCTGCTGACAAGTTACCATTTGTGGCATTACCTTGAGCATGAACCACATTTACTGGACTTATTACTGCTGCTGCGGCGATCAGTAAAGCGGCTGTCATAATGAAGATTGACGATTTCGTGATTGTTGAAGTTACCATATTAAAACTTAGAATTTTATAGTTTTTATAGGTTAGACAAATTTCAATTCGGGAGAATATAGTATTTCAAGGTTTGTGTTTAGTAATTTCGAATTGATATGATAAATAATTATATCACTTTGTCATAAAGCTTGGCAGCTAGTTGTAACCAGTTTATTCTTTATTATTCAAAGGTTCTGTTTATTAGCATGAGACATTTAATTTTGTTTTACTAGTTTCATTTAGAAAATAAGTTTTTATGTAGATCACTCGAGAGTATTTCGTTAATTTTGTGATAGAAACTCCCTTTTAACGAATTTAAAGAATGGTTTAAAAGTTTTAGATTTGCTAACTAGGGGGTATGTACTTAGTTCGTATGACGATAGCTGCAATATTCTTATTATTTGTCATTCAAAGTGCCCACGCTGTGGAAGAAAAATTCAGGGGTCTTCCTTTTTCAATCGAAGTACCTAACAATTGGAGCTATACTGAATCCCCAGAAACCCCTTTAGAACACGCATTAGGACTTAGTTCTTATTCTTCCGTGGTATTAGTCCCTGCCAAGCTTGCTGATTTACTTATTCAGGACAAAGGTGGAATTGAGATTGGTAACGGTACCGCGGCAATACTATTTGCAGAGGATTCTGATTATACTGTAAAAAATGCTCCTCCGGAACTGTATGTAAAATTTAGAATGCATAAGGATGACTCTCTCAACGTTACTTCTCAGCAAGATACAATGGTAGGCAAAGAGAAGGCTGTTAGAATTGAAGGAACTAAAAACGACGCAGCTAGTCCCCTGAAACTCTTGGAATACCTACTAACACATAATAATGAACCTTACATTATTAGATATATCGCTGGCACAAATGACTTTGAAAAATATCTGCCAGAATTTGAATTAATGGTTAAGAGTTTTACCTTCGGTACAAATAGTACTCATGGTTGAATTATAATAATTGTAGAATTTTTCAAAATCTTTTTTTTTGATTTCACGTTAACGCTTTTTTAATTCATTGCTCTTTAAGATCAGTCTGTAAGTTAAGTGGGTATAGTTAACTTTTGTCACATACACAAGAAAAGGAAGTATTAAGCTGATCCGCCTCAACTTAACTCCCTTGGTCGCAGTTGGGTCGCGCCGACTGAATCTTTGACATGATATTCGCCATTTCTACTTCCTCAATAACTCGATTTTCATCTCCATCGCCAACGGTCATCAGTTTGCAAACTATCATTTTGTATGCGTCATTCGTATTACCGAATCTGGGCTGTGTTATGGGCAGATCGCAATAAATTATTTAACCGTTCATCTGCCAAGCAAGAATTTGAAATAGATTAGAATCAACAATGCTAGATCGCATTAAGTAATATGTTGTCCATTAGTTAGTATGACAGATACTTTTGAAAAAATAAAAGATAATGTCAAAGAAGCTGCAAAGAAAGTCACTGATCCTGATACTTATACAGGAGAGAAAGATGAAAGTAGGGACTATGAAAAGGGTAGCAAGGAACCAATGAATCCTGAAGATATTGCATCACATGAACCAACAGCTGTTAGAAGAGATAAGAATCAGGGAAGTTCAGGGGACCCTGTTTAACCTTCATTTTTTTTACATTCTATTAATAAATACTATTATTGACTATTAGACGTTGAAAGTTGTTGAGTCATTTAGTAACGTTTGCCCTATTGATTCATTTTTTGAAACCATGTACGGCTATTTCAGACTTCTGATGTGAAATACTATAATACTAGATAATACATGATAAATTGTAGAGAAGGAGGTAGTATTGAAGCAATTAGATGATGATTTGGGACCGTTACTAAATAAACTAGAGAAAAAACTGAAACGACAAAGTCTGGAAAACAATAAACGAAAAGGGAATAAATCCTTTCATGACAAAGCATTCGGTGAGATATCCGAAAAAATCATTCTTCCTGTCATGGTTGAATATAAAAAATTTATTGAGGATAAAGAGGAACGTGTCTTACTTACTTGCACCATAAAAAATTCATTTCAATTACAACAAGGTATAACACTAGAATTAAAGGATTCCAACCCGAAATCAAATAACGTTTCTATAAGAAGGATTACTTTCTTCCCTAGGAACGACAGAGTACATATTTTTGAAGAAATGACGCTGGGGGACGGCCATCCAATAGAAAGTAGTTATACAAAAAATGAAATAACAGAAGAATTCGTGAGAAAAAAATTGAACGGCTTAATAAAAGAATACGTTGATAAATTATTAAATAGTTTAAAATAATAACAACGAACTCAAGTTTATCCAATATAAAGTTGTGTCCGAGCTTTGTCCAACTTTATATTTCAACGAGATCTAATATATTTTAACGTTACCTGCAAGTGGTTTCGCTATGGTATAACTGAATGATAGCGTTCGTTAACTTTTTTGTATTACAGTGTGATATAATCAATTCAAGATTCCTATCTCGCTTTGCAATTTGCAGACTTTAAGTTTTTATTAAATGACTTCCCTATTTTTAGGATCAAAAATAACCTAGCCTACAATAATTTATGGAATGGAATACATACTCCATAGAATCGCATTTATCGCAATTCCAAGAAACATATTCCCTGCAGCTAATACAGGAGGATGTTGGGGTTAAGTATTCACCGCAACCTCTGCAGGATTCTTTATTATACATACATCATCATGGGTAACATATAGTATAAAGGCTGTAAAACGCGTGGGTATGTTCCTAATCTCACGGGTGCTTATTAGTTTATGTGAAAACTGGATAACTTTTTATTAATATTAAAGATAATCTTTACTCACCCTTGGGGATTGTAAAACAATTCAAATAAAATACCTATTCACTTTAGATTATTGAATATGTTTTTTGAATGATAATTATTCGTTTACTTGCATGTCTATCGAAAACCAAACATAACGTTATAACATTATATTATCACTCTACCCCCATCAATAACAATAGTAATTCCAGTTGAAAAGGAAAAATTCCCACACGCAAGGGAGCTAATACTTTTAGCAATTTCTTCCGGCCTTCCTAACCTTTTCATTGTGTTTTCATTTTTTGCCTTAGCTATTTCATTTCTTGAAAGCGATTTACGCATAGAATCTGTATAAATGTCTCCCAATGCTACCGAATAAGACCTGATGTTATACTGTCCATATTCTAAAGCTATATGCTTGGTCAAACAAATCAATCCAGCTTTTGCTATAGAATAAGGAGATCCACAAATATGTCCGGAAATTGCAGGAGTAGAAGCAATGTTGATAATTATTCCTCTTCCATTTTTAATC
>DATEFQ010000084.1:0-4664 GCA_035280585.1 Nitrososphaeraceae archaeon | reverse complement strand
ATACTGTATATCCCTACCCATGGATCTACAAGTGTAATAGTAAAATAAATCTTGGCTACTAAAACGCATCCCACAGCGATTACCATTAAAACTCTTACGAGCCATTTCTTTCTTTGAATTTCCGAATACCTTGATGTTTGTTCTTGTAAACTCATTCATAGACACCGATTTGAATAAATTTTAAACCAAGAATTAGTATCATAAAATATACATCATTACATATACGGATTATTTTTCTTATTAATTTTGCTATTATAAATACAAGAGTCGTGATAAAAATGTCTGGCCTAGACCTGCGGTACAATTTCTCTAACACTGAAATCCTTGATATCCACATCTGTTGCGCCATCCCATCTAAAAGCTGCGATTGGTCCACCCCATGTTATTATCTGGTCAGCTTCGCCACCGCATTCCCTTCCATTATTTCCCCAACCGCCTTTGTCGATTCTTTCTGTGGCCTTTATCCATTTATTGGTGTTGTCTTTATCTACCCAAAGCTCTAATTTTACGGCAGTCTTATCGTTTTGAATAATGTTGTACATTATTACCTTCAGTCCTACCCATTTCCCATTAATAGATCCAATATTCTTTCCAAGTTGCCCAAAAACATAGCCTCCCGTATGCCATTGTTCCTTTTCCCATCTGGTAGAGCCGTCGTAAAACAGACCCCCCTTGTATGCGACGCCTTCACAGCCTTGTGGCGCTCCGTATCCTGTATGTCTACCTCCTCGAGCATACCACACAAAATTATCATTACTGCCACTGTTAAGCTTGACATATCCTGTAATCTCTACGTTTTTCCAATCATTTGGAGATTGCATGTACCCTACCAATGCAATTTTATGGTGATCTAATGTACTAATCTGCTCGGGATGGAAACCCGAGGAAGTAAATACTCCCATTCTTACTTTAGTTGATTTTACTTTAAAAGAACCATCAGAATTTTTTGTTAAGGTAGTTTGTGGCGAAAATTGAGGATCATCATTTGGATTAGACTTTAGATACCATTGTTCTCCGTTTCCCTTTGTTGGATAGATTTTCAGTACTCCAAATTTGTCAAAGTTTTTTTTTTCATCACTTAGTTGCGTGTTATCATGTGGACTATTATTTGGACTATTATTTGGACTATTATTTGGACTATTATTTGGACTATTATTTGGACTATTATTTGGACTATTACTTACGTTACAATTTTCGTCAACTTGTCCATTTCCATCATTGTCCTGCCCATCTCCACAAATCTCCTGCTCAGGTTCTGCTTGAGGAGATTGATTATTACCTTGTGGACTATTATTTGGACTATTACTTACGTTACAATTTTCGTCAACCTGTCCATTTCCATCATTGTCCTGCCCATCTCCACAAATCTCGGGCTTTGCAAATTTCTCTTCAACTAAATTGTTAATCAACTGGTTGACCAAGTTACTCGTACCAGAATCGGTTACTTTCTTGTCATTAGAAGGAAAATAATCATAAATTAGCTGGTCGCTTCCTGATGTTTTGTGAAATGGATTATTTTTAGCAGCAATCTCTGATGTGTATATAGAAGGAATTGCTTCAGAATGTTGAACTAATTGTGGTATCGAAAGGTTAAACGAGAATAATACCACAAGTGTGAATGTTATTAGTAAAGACCTTTTGTACGAATTACTCATTTAAAAAAAGTCACCGCCAATATATCATAAGTAATAATGAAAATTAGGAGGACTATGAAGACCTTTGATACTTGGTAATTTTTTAATTTATAAGTAGAGACTAGTCTTTTTACAAAATACACGATTTGTTAGTTGAAAACAAGATATTAATACAAAAGCATAATTTCTACTTGGATTTGGTTTTTAAAGTATTGAACATAAGACTCTTTTTTATTTTAAGATAATAACTATCTTTCCTAATAATAATCAATTTTTCTATAACAATGTACCTTTGCGATTCACAACAAATATGATTTAAACTCGTAAAATATGTGGAAGATATGGAATGGAAGCATCGCTCTCATGGACTACCTCCCATGCACTTGTTTAGACCGTGTTCACTTGAGACGCTAATGTTAATTATTACTCTTTATGTCATTAGTATCCACTAACTTAATCCTGCCCTCGCTTAATAATTCAAATAATTCATCCTTCTCAAGACGTTCCGAAGTACTTATTCCGCTATCAGAAACATATACTATTTGCTCATATTTATGACAAACCTTGCAATACAGGATAGTGCCTACTTGCGCCGTGATCTCCGAGTATCGATGTCCACAATTGAGACAGCCATAGGCCTTATCCCTATTCGAGTCTTTCAATGTATCTCTCTTAATCCATATTCCGTAAATACATAAGTAAGTTAAGTAACCTAGTTCACTTAATCTGCGCTCATTTGCACAAAGAATTATTCTGTTTATAAATTCTACTCATTTATTGCGTCTCTACGATGTATTTGTCCTCCATGTTATGTGTCTCTGATTTCAGGTTCGTTTCCCTTAACTCGTGTTAACACATTAGCAAAGGCAGAACCAAAAAGCAAATTCTAAATCTGAATGGACCAGTTTCAGGTTCCTTGCCAAAAGAAATAATCAAAAATATTGGGTTAAATTATTCTATTTGATAGTATGTATAACTTTAATAAAGTGTTGTAGATTGATATCTATTTAAATTCAGTTGTATTACTATAATATTCATGAGATAATAAAAGTTCAATCTGATGTAATATTATATGAATTAGAATATTTCAAGTCAAACGAATTTAGTGATTGGGATTTATCTGTAAGAACCTTGGATTCACTAGCAGGAGGATTGAGGTTAACTAGGAAAATATTGCAAGATAAATCTACAAATTCAAACAGGATACTTTATACAGAACACTTAGGTTCAGCAGGTGCACAGTTCAGCATTGATTTTGGTCAGAGAACTGAGGTGACTGTAAATAAATTAATATCCAAATCGAGGCACGTGCTTTATGTTAACCTCGTTGAACCATTGTTACGATTCCTTTTGATTTCAAAAGGATTCATATTATTGCATTCTGCTTGTATGGACAAAAATGAGTCTGGATTACTTCTTTCAGCTCCGCCTGATACGGGAAAAACCACAACTGTTTTGAAATGTGTGAAAAATGGATTTTCATTTCTCTCTGACGATATGACAATAATAAAATTGCCTAATCAGGCACTTTGTTTTCCGAAACCTATGACTATTAGTTCTCATACTTTTAAAACTGCAGTTAGTGTGTCAAATACGCGTGACACTGATTCTAGTATGAGAGTACGAAGTTTGGTTCATTCTAAAACGGGAAGGGCGTTTATGCACAAATTAGCCAGGTTAAATGTGCCCATTTTTACGATAAATACAATCGGCCAATCCATAATCAGACCTCCAAAATATAGCATCAATTCAATTCTGCATGACGCAAAAATAAAAAATGATACTAATGTAGATAACCTGTATTTTCTTAAAAGAGAGGGCGATGACATCATTCCACTTGATACCGATAAAGCACTAGATCTTGCTGTTGAAAACAGCGATGACGCCTTTATCTTTCCTCCTTACGCAGAGCTTCTAAATTATATTACTGTTGATAATAGAACTGCATTAGAATTATTAGAGGATGAAAAAAAAATGTTACGAACATTTCTATCTGGAATTAGATGTTACGTAGTTAAGAGTGAAACGAGAGGATGGTTTAATATGATTTCAAAAACAATTGAGAATAAATCTTAATTTGAGTGTACGAAATGGATTGGTTACATTCTACAATGATTCAAATTATGTCATAAAATAAGTCACTAATTGGAGATGAAAAAAGATATTCAAATCGGTTCGTCGCCATGAAGGATTAATCTACATCACAGTAGGTAATTTTGTTGGTGCATCCCTTACTGGGATCTTTTGGCTATTACTGGCTACCTTACAAAATGTTCATGAATATGGTCAATTAAATTATGTAGTGGCAATCGCTTCCCTCTCAGCCAGTATCTCGTTACTCGGTCTTAATACAGCAGTAACAACGTTAGTACCACAAGGACATAAACAAGTGGATGTTCAGGCAAATCAGGTGATCCTAATTTCTGCTGCGGTTTGTGCAATTATTGTCTCACTTTTTAATTGGTTACTAGGACTATTTGTGATAGGCATGGCTTTTTGGATGATGTCCTCTTATGAGCTTTTAAGTAGAAAACTGTATTCAAAATATGCTCTTAATATTATAGGCGCAAGAGGGTCACAACTTGTTTTGTCAATAATATTATATAGTTTTTTTGGAATTCAGGGGATCATTATTGGATTTATAATTTCCTTTTTTGCATTCAGTCTTACATATTTCAAAACTATACCCCAGTTTAGTAAAAGGTTTGACAAAATAAGAAAAGAATTTAAACTCTCTTTGCATCTTTATTCATACAATCTCTCTAATGCGTTACTATTGTATTTTGATAAATTAATTATCGCTCCTCTCTATGGATATACAATTTTAGGTTACTATCAATTAGGTTTTCAGTTTTTGATGTTTTTCAGCATGATTTCAGTCAGTTTTTATCAATATTTAATACCTGAAGAATCAAGCGGAAAGAATAGAAACAAGATAAGAGTATATGGAATTGCGCTTTCTATAATTATCACGGTACTGATTTTCGTTCTTGCACCCGTCATTCTCAAAGTCTTCTTTCCTAATTATAT
>DATEFQ010000083.1:0-9422 GCA_035280585.1 Nitrososphaeraceae archaeon | reverse complement strand
TCCAGTTCTCTGTTGGGAAACGATAAAAACTTCCATTTATTTCTACCGAATTAAATCCTTGATCTAGATACCACTCAAACTTGTTGGGTTTTCCCTTGTTCCAAGAGTAGGTGTAACCTGATGTTCCAACTAAAATCGAAGACAAATTCATCAGACAAATTTGTTATCGTAAAATAATATTCCTCTGGTATAATATTTATATACAATAGATCCCCTTGACAAGAACCTTTTCTTAAAAAAAAGAGTAGTTAGGCAGGTTCGCTTGAACCTTCATCCTCATCTACCATTTCGGCGGCTTCTTCGCGAAGGTTTTCTGCCGGACCCGTAGTTTCGGGATCATCTTCTGCTGCTCCTATTTTTCGTTGATTTTTTTGCGCTGATTCAATGTCCTTACTGGCTTCTTTCCTGTTACTCATCATAATCTTAAGCTCAGTATAAGTTAAGTATGTATCACAATTGTGTTTACTTCAGAAAATAGACAATTAATTCTCAAACGCTCAAATATTGGGTACAAATTCCCTTCATATTTCTTAAGAAATCTAATATTTGGGGTACAACAATACACTAAAATCAAAATTTAACGAATGTGATGGTAATTATTTCTAGTTCTTTCTTTTTCTATTGTAACTAAGGTGTATGATTTGAAATGATTTCAAAGGCAGCCAGTCTGTAAGCTGAGATTCCGGTCCTAAACGGGTAAGCTCCACCTCCAGTGAGGGTACTGGGGTCTACCCACTCATAGAAAATTTTATCATTTCCGTTCTTATTGCCGCCATTATTTCTAAATAGATTTGATAGCAAAATATTACATTCATTAATTTGGCCATAACGAAATCTAGTAAGCAGCTCTATGGCTGTTATCCATGGCCAATGCGTATAATTGTGATACTCATGCGCTTGAAGAATCCATGGACCGGTTTTTAGAAGAGGTTTTTCTGTTACCAACGGAATGTCTCTCAGCCAGACCCTATCCCTAAGTGATTGAAGGGACATTCTCGTTCGCTCCTGAATCTTTTCAGCATTATTAACAATATTTGATAACTTTCTATTTCGAGTAATCTGACTATATTTTTGAGTGTTTAAGGTCTCTGACTTTGCTGGAATTATATCAGGAAACATTTCAGTTATAGCGAATAAATAAAATATTGTATCCTGGTAAAGAATATCCTTGGATCCGTCAGACATTGTTCTATCTGATTTAACATCCATGTAGCATGTGCTTTTTTCAGACCACATTTTCGCTTCAATAGAATTTACTAGTTCGCAGGCTTTGGAAAGTAGTCGTTTTGCTTTTTTATCTTCATTCACGTTGTACAATAATTTAGCAAAACTCGATAATCCCAATAACCAACAGGCTTGACTGTAAACTATTTTCCCATCCCTTAGAACGGTATCCATCCAATCTTCGTTGAAATCCTGCTCAAGCAAGCCATCTTCATCCACGTCTCTTGAGAGCAAATAATCAATTCCTCGAAAAAGGAATGGTATTAAAAAGGAAATCGTTTCAACCAGCTCTTCAGATTCTTTTCGCCTCAGATCTCCACTTTGATTTAACATTATCATGTAATTCAATAACCACGAAGAAACATAGATAATTAATGCAGTCGAATCTATATCAGGATTAAGCGCATACACTTCAGAAAAATCACTATAAATTGTGGTCGGAAGAGCGCCATAGAAATTCTGAACCAAGTCACCATTTGCATTCAAAGGAGTAAAGTCTGTCTCAGGGGAACCTCGTCCATAGATTAACTTTTGAGATTGACTACCTATCTGATTTTTCCATACGTACTTTAATTGTTGCAATGCCACCATGCGATGACCTGAAAGAAACTGGTCTTTTAGTATGTAGGCTGCATCCCTACACCAAACTGCCTTGTAATAATCGCCAGGCTCTGCATTCTGAGATATGTAATTTTCAGTAGTGTTCAAAAAATTCCTTATTTTGCTAATAGTTTTAGGCTCTTTAAATCCATTCATCTGTGAGATTCTCAAGTCTTTGCAGTGCTGTCTTTTCGGTTACTTATTAATCATACTGTTATAGAATCTTACAAAGATTACATTAACGATGAGCACTTTTTTGTTACTCTGGCATCTGTTTGTTTAGCAAACTTTTAAGATTCTCTTTAAATTGTTTCTTGCTAAATTTCTTAACCGAATTGCTCAGGAATAAACGTTGCTGAGCTGTTGCATTCATAAATCGTGTTATTATCTTGGCAGCTTCTATGTAATTACTATATCTCAATTTTTCCGGCACAAATTCAGTATTTCCACCAAAAGTAGGCACCACAGGTACCAGTCCTGCCGACATTGCCTCGGCTATACTCATACCAAAAGGTTCACCTATTGTAGGATGAAACAGTACCTTGGATTTTGCAAATAGATCTAATAATTCATTAATATCGACATTTGTTTTTAATTGTACGTAGTCTGAAAGCTCGTATGTTTTTACGAGTTTTTGAAGGTAAGTGTAGTATGGGTAATAGATTTTTGATATATTTCCGACTATGCTCATCTCAAATTTTATATTCATATTTTTAAGTGCCCTTGCCACCTCTAATGCCAACTCGATATTTTTATCAGGATTATACCTTCCAAGTACAACAATTCTATTGCCTCTAGATTGGGAACTAACTACTTGACTAAAAAATTCGGTATCAATTGGAGGATATATAATTAATGGATTAGTTTGGGGATACTGTTGCTGAACTGCATTTGAACTAAAAACAGAGTTTGTAACTACCGTAGAGTTATTCATCATCTGATTATATACCGTCAATGCTTTTGAGCGAAGTTTATCAATAGATTTCAACTCAAGATCAGACATGTCAAGATAATTTTGTAAGATGTTATCATATTTGAGACTGCGAATTAATCCTGGAACCAGTGGATAATGGCAATAGGTGATTAGTTTTTCGTTGTTTCGAACCAGCATACTGGATGGAAGTATGTCTCCATGAGCATTCATAATTATATCGTATTTGTTATTATCGTAATGAGTATTGCTTATATCCTCCAATAAGGAATTAATATCTCCTTTAATGACATTGTCTACGAAATTGTGCAACTTTGAGAGCCCAAAAATTTTCTCAAGGTGATTCCAATTGGGTTTGGTAAAAGTAACTAGATCTACAGATAGATCTAATTCATTTAACGTCTCCAATGATGCCGCAGCCAAACGCTCGGCGCCTCCGCCAGCATTAAGATCTTCGTGAATTAACTTAACTCTTTTCATTCAATATTATAAGGACTTCATATCTTATTAGCCTCTCCAGATATTTAATCGTTAAGTAGTTTATGCTACTAAATATAACGTGGAAGTCATCAAATCGTCAAAGCCCTACATCAGTAATTATCAATGTTCTCTCTGTCGACTTTATTTCAAAAGTTTTGGAGAAATGCAAAAGCATTTGTTGAAGGATCATTTGCTTAGAACAAAGAATGTAAGAATTTCTTTCCCCTGGATTAGACGCAGACAAGACAAAATTGTCAATACTGACAACGTTTTAAAAAACAACGAATAGAATTGATTAAGAACAGTCAGTATAGAATTTACATGATATACTAAATTACTTGATGACTTTACTATGACATTATGCTAAGTTCATAGTGGCAAAAACCGGCTGATTTAGCAAATCAGCTTTTCAATATTTTATCAATTGTTTCAGCAAGGGAACGCAAATGCACTGGTTTTTTAATAAAATCTTCATACTTAATCCCCTTCAAATTGTCTCCATCTAATTCGAATGCACTTATTAGAATAACTTTAATTCCTTGATTTATCTGGCATACCTTTTTAATTATCTCCAAACCGGAGATTCCTGGCATCCTAATGTCTGTAATAACTAGAGAGTATTTTTTAGGGCTTCCTCTTATTTCTCTCAGGGCGACCAGCGGATCAAGATATGATGCTGTCCTGAATCCTTCCCTTTTGAGGAAGTCACTAAACAAATTTAAAACATCTGGATCGTCATCAATCAATAGTATCTCTTTGGTTTTCCCGATTGAAGCAACCGACTTTATGTTTTCGTCGATTGAGTATCCGTCAACCATTGCTTACTACTCTTCTATTATAATCGCTCATATCTTTTTATGAATATTCCTATGGAAAAAACTTAGAATCGAAATAGCCGAAAATGATATCATATGTCACTTTTTAATGAAATCAAACGATATAAAAATCCATCGTGATTTTACGCTGTCAAAATTAGTCCAAAAAATAAGATTTTTCTTAAAACCTGATTCTAGAAATCGAATATATGTTAAGCAGTTAGACAAAAATGATTATTGTCCTACTTAAAGTATGTTGGTAAAGGGTAGATATGTCTAAAGACGGATCTCCTGTATTTACGAATGCGGGTGTTCGACAGGTGATGAAGTCCCTGTTCCAAATACCAGTCACCACTCATACAATTCTAGTTTATCCAAATATAAATACAATAAGAGAAATATATACAAATTACATTGATACTAATAGTCATGCATTAAGCGAATTATTCGTACTACTTCCTTTTTACGAAACTATAGATTCTGTAAAGCACAATTTGATGTATAATTACGAGTCAACTCAAAATTATGAGAATATGAAACACGATGGTTCACTCATCATCCAAGATGCTAATACCGTTCTAGAAAGGGATATCAAATCAAATACTGATTATGTATCGCAAACATATGATGAATCTCCACATATAATAGAATTTCTGAACAGAGTGACGTCACATTCAAAGAGAATTAACAGAAATACTATTTCACTGTGGATTGACACAGGTGTGTTTTATAATTTTGAAAACGGAATTGATTCACTAACCAATTATGAACGAGCGTTTCCAAGTATCGTTGCAAATTATCCAATTAAGCAATTTTGTTTGTATCATCAGAAAGATTTTGAGAACAGGTTGAATAAACAGGAACAGATAGAAGCCGTGGATAAGCACCAGAAAAGATTATTGATGGTAGATAAACTTTAACAATCGCGTCTCGATATTATCGCGATTTTGAATTTTTGATGAAGTTCATTTAATGATTTTATACATCATTTCTAGTTCAAGCAGTAGAAGAAAAAAGTAATCAATTGAAGCAAAGCGTTATTATCGACTCTGCCTTTACACGGGAATGCAAACTAACTGAGATTAAAGTTAAAATTTATTGATAGTTTAAGAAATTATAAAAAATTATTCCATGAATCTTAATTAGTTATGTTGCATTATTGTAGTTATGCCGAGAGGAGTCAAAAAGGGCCTAAATACAAAAAAGTTCGACAGCTGTGTCACGAAAGTCAAGCGCAAATCCGGAAAAAAAGTTAATCCATATGCAGTATGTAATGCCAGTATGTCCGGCAAAACGAAACATAAAAAAAGATAGGCCAACTGGCCATTATTGCTGGGAAAAGCCCACATTCTTTTCTTTTGCGAGTTAGCTGTGCAAACTATTTTTATTTCCATTTAATTGAACGTTCATAAAAACAGTAATTAAATAATAGATAACTGCACCGTGCTGACTAATGAAAATACATTGATGCTTGAAGCTTGGTATCGAAAATTCAAATTCTTATTCTTGAAAAAAAGGAAAAGTTTGCTCATATTAGGACAAAAATTAGTCCTTTTTGTAATTCTGAGCGTCTTCTTTAGTTATTGAAAACCAAACCTTGTCTCCATCAAAGCGTTCAACGAGGCTTTTTGGGAGATAAAATTTGTCCTTGTCTACGAGTCCTCTTTTGGTAACGACTATCTCGGGTTCCACTTCGTGCACTTCACCCAGATCATAATCATTTATTCCTCTTGCTTCTTTTTTTACGATTTCGTCCCAGTCTGTTATATTGGCCATGCAATCTATAGTTCAACATTTTATTTAACTATTCAACTGCGAACAATGATCGTACCGACTTTATAATGTTCCTTTGGAGAGATTTGTTTACAATGAATTATATCGATAAGTTAGTGTACAATTGGTGAGTTAGCTTCAATATAACATTTTGACATGAATATATAGTTTGTAGTACTAAGGTATTTGATGAAGTCATCTGTAACTAACACATTATCCATCATGTTGATTGGTATTTTCTTAGTAGGAGGAGCCATTTTTGTGGGAAGATTTGTTTACGCACAGGAAACACTAGATATAAAAACTCCGGGAGGAAATGAGCCTTTTGGCGGTGAAAAGAAGGGAACCGTAACAATTGTTCCTAAAGAACATTCGGTAAATATAGTCGCAAATATGACTACCCCTCCGGCAGCTGGAAAAGTATTTGAAGGCTGGTTAGCAGACGTGGGCGGCTCCGGCTATAAATTGAGCTTAGGTGAGTTCTCAAAAAATGGAACCCTTGACTATAAAGGAACAATGGTAAATCCTTATACCTACACACAATTCCTTGTGACCCAGGAGCCTTTTGAAGATCCCGACCCTAATGCTGCATCAGTGATTGCTGGTGCTAAGCTCGTAAGTCCATTTGGACAGTAGGCATAGCCCAACAATTCTACCTCCTACATTTTTTGGTCCCGCGCGGAATATAAAAGCCATGGTATACTCTACTGATATCGTTGTATGAAGAGACTTGTTCATTGGAAATAGATAATCTGTCTGGATTTTAAATTCGAGTGATAACTTTTTTCAAGAATTTAACTGTGACTATTTTATATTTTATTACAGATAATACATTCTGATTCAACTTGAGTACAATTCTCTGTTACAATAAGGGCCAAGTTAAGTCCGGAGGTTCCGCCATTCAATCAGATTATTTACTGGATTAATAAAAATCTAGGTGTAAATCTAGTCTGTCCAGTTTCACACAAATCAAGAAGGATGTCATGTCGGTTATAATTATAATATAGAAAGAAAGTGGCGGGTTTAACATGGTTACTTTAAATCCTTTAATGCCCAAGGATTATTGATGCCTTCTCCCAGCCCAACACCTTCTCAAGAAAAAGCTCAGGTAATAGCTGACGGTAGGCAGGTAGAAGCTAACATCACTGACATAATATACAATGCCAGGAAATCTCTAAATATTTGGGGTGATTCCTGTTTACCAAAGTTCATTTTATCCGAAACAATTAGAAGCGCACTTGAGCAGGCCAAGCGCACAGGGATAAGAATAAGGTGTATAACGGAAATTACTAAAGATAATTTGAACTATTGTAAAGAATTAATCAAACTTGCTGAAATTCGGCACCTAAATAAAATTCTTGGAAATTCTGTGACCAGTGATAAGGAGCATTTAGCTCAATCTGTGGGGCACAGTTTTGCATCAAAGCTAGTTTACACTAATGAATATAAAATGATAGTACATCAAAATTATATCTTTGAAAATTTCTGGAACAACTCTACTACACATAATGACAAGATATCTACCTTAGAACTGGGAATAGATCTTGAAGAACTTAAGGTGCTATCTGATCCGAACGAAATTCGAAGAACATACATAAATCTTATAAATTCGGCTAATTTTGAGATTTCCTTGATAATAGCTACTCCTAATGCACTCCAAAGAAATTATACAGGAGGCATAATAAATTTGCTTATAAGAGCTGCTGAAAAAAGGAACGTTAATGTAAATTTAATAATACCTACTTATGACAAGGGAACTATTAATGACGATTTTCTTAGAACTGAAAAAATTGTGGCAAATTTCAAATTCAAGATAAAAACTATACTTCCAGCAATTAAAGAATCTCACATGATAAAGACAACGTTTCTGATAATTGATAAAAAATCTCTTTTTATAATAGATGTAAAGGATGATAGCAAAGACGTTTTCACAGAGGCTGTGGGATTTGCTACTTTTCATGTTAGCAAATCCAGAACCGATTCATACAGTTTTATTTTTGATACGCTCTGGAGACAGGCAGACTTGCACGAATCGTTGCAAGAGGCCAATAAGAATCTCCTAAGTGCCTATGAAAAATTAAAAGAACACGATGCGATGGAGAAGGAGTTTATTGATCTTGCCGCACATGAATTAAGGACCCCTTCTCAGTCCATAATAGGATATTCTGAAATGCTCAAGGAATCCCCTGAAAGGAACAAGAAATATGAAGAAGCTATATCGCGAAATGCTGAAAGACTATATTCTCTTGTAACGAATATGCTAAGTGTCGCAAGAATAGAGTCCCAGACTATGAAACTTAACAAAACCTTTTTTGATTTAAACGTAAAGATACAAAACGTTATCAATGATGTAGCTATTAGCCCAGATAAAATAAATAGAGTTGAGATAAAGTTCAAGCCAAGTGGGAGAATAAACATATTAGCTGACAAAGAAAAAATATTTCAAGTTTTTGCCAATATATTAAATAATGCAATAAAGTTTACGGATCACGGTACCATTGAGATAACTCTAGAGCAGAACGATAAAACGAACGACGGAATAATTACTTTTAAGGATAGTGGCCCGGGCATCAGCCAAGAGATAATTCCGCACTTATTTTCAAAATTCAAGACTAAATCAGAAAAAGGTCTTGGTTTGGGACTATTCATTTCAAAAAGCATAATAGAGGCTCATCAAGGTAAATTAGAAGCCTATAATAATGTAGATTCCAACGGAGCTACATTTGTTGTTACGTTACCTTTAAGGGGATAATTTGATAGAATTAGTGCAAAAATAAATTATGATAGATTATTTAGTTCTCTTCTCTGATAATCTAATCAAAATCTGATATCGTGGATCTCAGTGCTAAGAAAAACTCTTGAAACATCAACAAAAGTGTTAAATAAAATATGGCATATCAGATAATATGGAAAATTTGAAACAAGAATCTTCCAATGAAGACCGGAACATCTCAAATTGGTCTGACGTTGTCAAAGACATTGTCGATAAGTTAACAGGCAAGGATATGGAAGTGACATATCATTTTGATAATTTACAAATAGATATGCCAAAGGCAACTGGTCCCGAAGGGAAAGAATTAGGTAGCGCAAAATGGAAAATTAATGGCAAGTTCACAATCTCCACTCAACTTCATGAGAAATCAAGGACAGTCGAATAAAATTATTTGCCGCGTATTTGTATATTGACTTCAAAAATAATGTAAGAGATGAGACTCCGTGGGTATGGACAGTTTACTGGCAAGCGTAGAGATGTCAAATAGATGACACTTGCTTTCAACAAATTTCCATTTTTTTGGTCTATAGTCTTTATTTTAGAATCATTTACATGGATTTTACACAGAAATGGCAAGAGAAATTATGACAAGCTACCCTCATTTTAGGTACTTTTCATGCAAACTAGATTTAAGACAAAGGTATGGATAATATAGCCGGACACCCAATAATATGTATACTTGAAATGGAGGTTGAAATACAATAATGCTTAAAGATCTAGTAAATCCAACAAATTTTAATCTCATAGTTGGAAAACTAGGGGACGTCCTTACAAGAGCATTGGACCAACCGCTAGGATATGCAATTAACTGGGGAAGAATCTGGTC
>DATEFQ010000082.1:0-13225 GCA_035280585.1 Nitrososphaeraceae archaeon | reverse complement strand
CATAGGATGAGTAGTGCCAGACAATTTTTTTAAATAATATCATTCAATCATTCAATATTTAAATCCGAATACCTTATGCAATACATCAATTGAATATTTATAATGAAATTATAAAAATAAGCAGGATAGTTTTACTTTGGTCAAGAGCGATAAGAATAAAGTTTTTACTTGCGTCGGTTATAGCTGTAACTAACGGAATAGTCATTAGTTATTGGAAGACTGGCTATATTGACATTGGGTACGCGGTGCTCACATATGTTGGAATAATGTGTTTGCACATTAGCGTTGATTTGTTAAATGATTATTCAGATTTTAAGAGGGGAATTGATACCAATACAAAGAGAACAAAATTTAGTGGTGGAACAGGAGTCATTCCCGAAAATCTGATAAGTTCCAGGCTAGTTTATTGCGCTGGAATTATATTTCTTATAGTAGGGGGCTTGATAGGATTATACTTTGTTACTATTAAAGGTATTATAATACTAGTTTTGTTAGTCTTTGCAATTATTTCAATTTATTTTTATTCTACAAACATAGTGAATGCTGGACTAGGAGAGCTTTTTGTAGCTATTAAAGGCTGTATGATTGTCTTGGGCTCATATTATATTCAAAGTGATTCTATTGAACTAACATCTGCCTATGTTGGAATAATTATTGGACTTCTTTCATCCGTGGTACTCTTAGTTACGTCGTTCCCTGATTATGACGCAGATAAAAAAAGTGGAAGACAAACTTTGGTTATAGTCATTGGTAAAGAAAATTCAATTAAACTTCTAGCTATTATTATCGGAGTAACCTATGCTATGATAATTGGCGGCTCTATTTTTAACGTCTTGCCCATTTTTTCAATTATTGCGATTTCGTCCGTACCATTCGCAGTTAAAGCGGTCCGCAAATTGAGGCGATTTCATGATACCGGCGAGTTAGTTTCAAGTATGGCCAATTCAATAATCTATTCGAGAGTTTGTGGAATACTACTAGCAGTAAGCTTTATAGTCTGAAATGGTATACATTAATGGAATCATGTATATAGTTGAGCGTTACCTAAAACAGGTAGCCAATTAATATTTTGAATGGTTGTTATGATATATGAATGTACAAAAGGAATCGGTCATTAAAGCAAGACTTTCAAAATTACTGAAGACTAAGAAATTGGGCAAACATATTTACATTTTTAATGAACTGGATTCAACCCAAGACTTTGCAAACTCTTTAACAAAGAGTGATTCACTTCATGGAACAGTAGTGCTAGCAGGGAAGCAAAATATTGGTAAAGGTAGGATGGGCAGGAATTGGTTTTCACCTAATGGTGGGTTGTGGATGTCATTAATTTTAATTCCTGATTTTAGCGTGGACAACATCATTTTTACGCAGTTTATTGCAGCACTTGCAGTAGCAGATGCAATATTTGAGATTACGAATATTTGCTGCAAATTAAAGTGGCCCAATGACGTGTTAATAAACGGAAAGAAAGTATGTGGTATTTTGATAGATGTTAACGTTGATAATGAAACTAAAAAAATAGTGATGGGAATAGGGTTAAATGCAAATAATGGGAGTTCTTTTATCAATAACTATATAACCTCACAGGACTTGAAAGCCACTACCCTCAAAGAGGAATATGGTAACGAAGTAGATTTATTATTTTTAGTAAAAGCAATCCTGGAAAGAATTGAGTATTATTATGATAATTTTATCAGTTGTGGAAATACATCAGAGATTATAGTCAGATGGAAGCAAAAATCTGATATGTTCGGAAAAAAAGCAACTGTTCACGATGGGAATCAGAAGTTTGTGGGGCGTATTTTTGATATCGACACTACTGGAGCATTGTTGATAAAATTAGGTGATGCTTCGATAAAGAAAATAATCTATTACGATGACGTCACATTACATTGAAGGTCGTTCAAAAAAACTAATGACTTATTTGAGTTTGCGGCATATGCTAATTTCCCTCTTTTAGAGTCATTTCATTTTCCGGTCCTTCACCTTCAATAAACTTATCACAACTGCAAGCATCCATTTCTGTAATGTGATAGACGCATCTTCCGTTGCGATGTGTATCCACCCAGTGCCAACTTACATGGTGACCACATACACAATTTTTCATTCTTTCAAACTCTTAAATGAGTTTCTTATCCAACTTGGTCAGCTTTGTTAGTCCTTTTGGACTATTATTCTCACTCAATTAAGACGATGTATTTAGACAGTATTGATTAAGAATACCAACAATACTATTCAAGTAATAATCAAAATCCCATTACTACATAGTCATCAATCGATTGTTTAAACAAAAATGTACAGCCGAAACTTCTTAATAATCAGTATTGTCGTATACTAAACTGGCCAAAGTGGTATAATAGTCGAGCTTAATCATAAAATGTGATTGAGGTATTTTTGAAAGACCACGAATAGAATTATAATATTTAGTTAAAATTGTTATTATTGACTCAATCTGTGCTCTTATTAGGCTGGACCTTTTTTAGTAAATGTTGCACTCAGGCTTGAAGATGTATGATATATTATATAACTATAATAATCGTATTTTTGCACTTTGTCACTCTTGTAACTGGGCAGCAACTATTTTTGCTAAGATAGAAAATTATGAATGTCCATATTGCCCAGGAGAGATTGTTGAATTGATTCCCTTAAGCTCGAATGAAAAGTATGAATACATTTTAGACTCAGATAAGGGTCTTGAAATTAAATTCTCAAAATTTTACTTTATATAATTTATTAAGCCACTTGTAATGAAGTCAAAATAGTAACCGGCGAGTTCGGTTGTTTCTTGTTCATTTACGGACATGCCATACACATCAGTTACTTATTCATTATACATTTATTAAAAATATAAGGACCAAAATTCTAAATGGATTATAGAGGGTGATTTTCCTAAATCAAGTTGTTGCATTAGTAGTTCTGTTATCTACTGATATAGTAACGTTAGTATGGGGAATAACCTTGTCGCACATCCTGCCCGCTTCACCAGTGGTGTTTAGAAATTCTATCTTGAAAAAATACATACATTCTTCTCTGCTTTCAAATCTGGCATGCCATGCATCCGCCGATTGTAAGACACTTAAGGTTGACAATACACCAGATATTGCTATCACGACAATGATAATAAGGGACATTAGATTCAATTGCTCCTGCGAAGGAATATTTATCATGGGCAAATTAGCCTTTTTTTGAATACAAGATAATAATTTTTTAAAATTCTCCTCTACCAGCTGAGTATTCGATAGTAAAGTAAAGTAGAGAGAATTCCCCCTATTGCGAGCGCAGCGCAACCACCTATTATCAAAAACAACGTTCCAGTTCTCATCAGGTGTTGAATTTGGAAGTTGCTAATAAATACCCTTCTTTTCAGATTTGAAATATTATTTATCAATAATCCTTGAATGACAGGAATTACTATCAGTTTTTCCGCACGTGGAGGACCAAAATGACAGTCACCTAAACATGAGCCAATAACGATTGAGATTTCCACTGCATCTGGACTAAAAACTTTAAAATCCCAATCAGAGTCACCAAAAATGGCTTTGCTGTCTTGTTATGGATTGATCAAAAGTTGCGATAAACCTTAAATGAATACAAATCTTCTGATCTTCGTGTTTGATGGCAAAAATTGGCTTAAGGAAACAATAGTATTGATTGCATTGATGACAATTGTATCGGTGCTAGTTAGCATGATCATTCCCTTTCCTCTCTCTTATCCTATTACTATTGTAGTAATTATCTTAGTTGTTTGGTATATTCGTAAAAGAACTAACTATGCGGCCTATTCCTCTAAAAGTACGTAAATTACTTCAAAAGAGATCATTGAATTTCCCCATGTGAGTGAGAATATACAATGTCAAATTGTATTCTGCCCCCTACAAATATTGATACTTATCTAAGAATTAAAAATGTACAAAACTGTAGATCCATCAATAAACTACCCATTTTAAGATATTGGAGTATTAAATATACTCCAGAATTTTACAACTATTAATTATCTTTCTGGGATCTACGCGTTTTGCTCAATAATAGTTCCATTTTCTTGGATGTCATAAACTAGTTCAGGATTGAGCCCTCAATTGTCCTGTCAATGAGACAATATCTACGATGTTCCAACGTTCCGCAACTTTTTCATCACGAAAAGTAAATATTGTCATGCCATCGACTTTGAATTGTTTATAGGTTGCCGGGATGCCTAGAAATTCGCCTTTGTGTGTGCCAGTTAGGTAGTATCTGCCAGCAACTTTATTTCCTTGAATAATGAGGTCTTCAAAGATAATTCTAATGTCAGGGAACGCACTCCAAAGTGAGTAAATGAATTCCTGAAAACCTTTCTTGTTGGTTGGTAGATTCGGAGGAAAACCATGTATTTTTAAGGAATCATCATAAAATTCAAAATATGATGATTCCCTTGTATGAGGATCATTAAACGTGTCTGCCAACCGTCTCACTACTTCTTCTAAGGGCTTGATTTGTGGCATTCTGGTAATATCGATGGCACGATTAATAAATTTTATTTATTACGACCTCTAGACTAATTTAATCAAACATATTGATTATGAATAAGAAATAATGGGACCTAATTTGATCTATAAAAATAGATGGCAATTTAGAAAACAGACATTATCTATCTCATTAACAAGAACGCTCTTATATAATCCGAATCTATTCTTTAGAATAGACGACCTTGTAATTTAATTTTATTTTACAAATTTGAACGTCTTTATCATTTGCTCAAATTGAGGCAAATATTTCTGAAAGTCTTTTGTGTTAGCAATGTATTCTAAATAATATGGAACTTTGTCATGTAAAACTAAATATGCTACGTAATTTAGATTTTTAAGTTTATTTAGTCCAATACCATCAATCTTGACTGCCTTTTCATTACCAACTGTAGTATTTTGCTGTGATGTCAAATTTATTCCAGGAATTATTGAATTAATTCTATACTTCGCATAATCTTCTAATGTGGAATTTTGTTTAGGATAATCTAAATCTAGCCTTAAAGTTGAATATGCTCCACCATTAAACATTTTACTATATGGTGAATCATTCTCGTTCACAATTAGGGCCTTGGCAAAATCTGCAGGTGCTAACGTTACAAGATTAATAATAGATCCATTACCATGTGATTCCCCCATTGACATCCCCATCCTTGAATGTTCAGCATGTGTCCAATTGTCGGGGACAATTATTGAAAAATAGGTATTGTTTACATTTGTTATGCCATTGACTTTTAAATCAAATTGAGGTGATGATGCTATTATAGTCACGATCATAATTAATATTCCAGTCAAAATCAAAGATAGTCTCATTTCATATACAGTTATTTTTGGTCACTTATAAAGGCATGTCTAATAAGCTAAGATCGGACATGACTAACTTTTATATGTTACCAAGTTATAGAAAAACTGTGTGAAAATCCTCGTTAAGAGAATCGAGTAACTTCATATCCCCCTCATCAATACGGAAGTCAAATACCTGACTATTCTCTTTGATTCTGTTTTCATGTATGGACTTCGGAATTACAACAAGATTATGCTGTAAGCTCCACCGAATTAAAATTTGAGCAGATGTTTTGCTATATTTCTGTTCTAGGGATCTTAAGGATGGATGTTTGAGCTTATTTCCTCTTGTTAAGGGACTATAAGCTTCAAGCTGAATATTATTATCATTGCAAAATTGTAAAAGCTGCTCTTGATATAAAAATGGATGAAATTCAACTTGGTTTACTGATGGTGCCACATCAAAATTTTCTAGTACTTCCTGCAGCTGGGAAATATCGTAATTACTTACTCCAATAGCCCTCGCTTTCCCAGATCTGAGTAGTTGAACCATAGCCCTCCAAGTGTCTTTACCCATTCCTTTAACGGGCCAATGGATCAAGTAGAGATCAATATATGATAATCCTAGGCGCCGTAGACTTGTTTCGCATGCCCTAAGGGTAGTCTCATATCCTTGATCTGTATTCCAGACCTTCGTTGTAACGAAGATCTCCTCCCTTGGTATCTCGCTCTCTTGAATTACTCTGCCGACATCCCCTTCATTCCCATAGAGCGAAGCGGTGTCGATGTGTCTATAGCCAACCTTCAATGCATATCTAACTGACCGCAAAGTTTTTTCACCAATTGGTGCCTGGTAAACTCCTAGACCAAGATGGGGCATCTTTACTCCATTGTTCAATGTTATTCGAGAATGTAAGCTCAGTTCCACGAGTAAGAGGTTAACAAAAACTCACTTAATTCTATCGGTAGGTCAACCTTATTATTGGGTGCTTAATCACAACCTCAAATCAGTCCTACGAAACAGGATGGACGCTAACCCCCTCCATAAGATCTTAAGTCTATTATAATTTGTTGGCTACACAGTAGTTGTGCAACTTATGGAAATATTTCACCCTTCACTCTTCCTTGCCATATTTCCATATTTATTTATCGGCAGCTTTCCAGTATTCGGATTGACATTGGTTACGAAATGGATAGCTAGTGACATGAAGAAAAATAGGGCAAGATCAGCAAGTCCTGAAGTAGGTAAGGAGCCCACAACTGTTCACTCTGATATGCGAACAAATGATATTGAAATATCGAAAAAATTCTTTAGCTAGTTATTTGATGGTTATCTTTGACTTTTAATTTGATCAATCCACGATGAGAGTTTTATAAAATTTTGGTTCGATCTAAATATCTGTTTCTAATGTTAAATAATATGAAATCATCGTAAAAAATTAATTCTAAAATAAAAATATTTGGTATTTTAATTACCTGAAAAGATTAACGTCCCATCATGCGAGATGGGTTCATTTTTAACTTAATTGTACTCTTGACTCTCTCACTGGGGTTTGCAGAAGTTCACCGATTTCGTTGTGCATCTTTAACAGATTCAGTCCTTTCTCCGTTGTTTTATAAGTCTGCGAACCTTCCAAATATTCCACTAGGTTATTTTCAATAAGAAGAGCGAGATATTCTCTTAATTGTTCATAGCTAAGAAATGCCTTATACATGATTTTTGTTTTGGTTGCACTACCGTTTGCTGCTTCTAGAATCATCGACACTATTTCTGTTCTACTTCTGTATTTCATAATAAAGAAAGGTTAAATTTAGTATTTTAGCATATTGCTACAATCATTTAGAAGAAGACGAAATTTCACATATCGACTGAGATTGATTTATCCATCATATTTGCCTATCACAAATGCCAATTCCAAATCCCATTAAATAAATCCAACAAAAATATCAAGCTATTGTGAGACAAATGCATAGAAATATATTTTTTCCTTTCAAATTTATTTTGTCATTACAACATATACTTTAGTGGGATTTGCTTCAGTTCCAATTCCGGAGGTTATGACCTGATCCATTTTGAATCCATATTGATTCTTAAGCAAATCTCTTGCCTGCCAAAGATCTGAGTTAAAGTCGCCAGCTTCTATCAAATATCCACCTAAGATAATTTTTTTTGGACTTTCATATAGCACATGAACCAAGCTAGCGTTATGATAGAAACCGTCGGCACCTTTGAAGTTAATATAAAATTTATGTTCAAGTAAATTGGTTAAACCGAGATCATCTGCCTGAGCATTAACATTTTGAATTGCTAAAACAACTATTATGCCAGAAAAACCAAACATTACAAATAAAAACGAGAAATGTTTGGTACTATTGTTATCCGAAGTGGTAAGCTTAAGCACATTTTTAACTCGACGCGCAATTAAATTAAAGATTTAGAAGAATTTAATGGTAACAAAAAAAGTGAACAATGTTAGGTTACTTTATTATTTCAGCTTTTCATTCCATTTGGCCACATTTGCTTTCAGGAATTTGAATTATAAAAATATCGTATTAATCTCAGGATACCATTGTAAGTATCGTAACGGTATGAGCATAGATATCGTTATCGGGAAATTTATTCAGGATCATATGATTATTGGAAATTGATGGGCCATGAATAAGTGTCACGAAATAGGAGCATGGCCCACCAGAACACAGCACTTAATTATTTGCTATAAAATAAATAAGAATTAAGGATCCAACTTAAGCAAAACATAAGAGCCTGTCATTACGGTAAAAGATTAAAAAATGGAGAACTGAGAGAAAAGGAAACAATTATGAATGCCTGTGTGCATTTATCATAAATGACTGGCTCAACCTATTTTAATGCATACAACAGAATAATAATAGATATTAAGTGAACTTTCTTAATTCTGTGCACGACCGCCTATAGAGTGGCAAGCGATGCCAGCAGTCTATAATAACTTTACTTAACTTAGTTTAATGTTGGCGATCAATAAAAAAAATAGGTTAACTTCTTAATAAATATTAAAGAACTACGATTTATACATGACAAACAATAGGATACTCGCACTATTCTTGGCACTAGCAATAAGCACAATCCTGAGTGGTATCTTAGCAATCCAAACGACGGCTGTTTTTGCTCAGGGTAATGTTACTCAAGCTGGAAATCAAACTGGTAACAAAACAGGAACCCAGTCATCGGGAACAAATTCATCAACTCCTTCGGCATCAGGACAGCAATCAGGCTCATCGGGATATTAAATTAAATGGGATTTAATTCCATTCCAAATTTTTTTTGTAAAGTTCAAGGATAACAACCAAACATTTTACTAATTCGTTTTTTATATAATTGAGTATGAAAATTGGTAAGATTGTCGAAACTTCAATTTATTCAACCAATTTAGAAGACATGAAGGATTTTTATGTTAATAAATTAGGTCTTGAATTTGTGTCTGAGCAACAGGGTCGACACGTGTTTATAAAGACAGATAACAACATGCTTCTCATTTTTAATCACGAGATTACAATAACTGAAAATGAAACTAGTCATGGAGCATCCACACCACCGTCAGTAATCCATATCGCATTCGAGATAGATTCGGGAGAATACGATACTGCAAAGAAAATGCTAATTGAAAGTAACATTCAAATCGAAAAAGAGATAGAATGGGGTAACAGGATCGGATCTAAATCCATATATTTTAGAGACCCTGCCGGCAACCTTGTAGAATTCATAACAAAAAATTATTGGGAATTAATTGATTGATTCTGAGATTAAATTCAATGCGGGCGCATGTGCTCTACTGGGTAACTATAGAAATACTAAATTACTTACAAACTACGCTTATAAGTATAAAATCTTTTGGCCGCCTTCGTATAGGCCCTCTTGAATTTCACCCAACTATTTACTAAATTTTTTCGTGTCTATGTTTTCTTGTCTCATCAGATCTTATTCAGTTTGAAAACAAAATGCAATAACTATTGTTGCTATACCTTTAATTTCATTGAAATTGTGACATCTTAGCTAATAAGTCTAGTATATCCTCTTCTAGTATAATATTTAGCGCTAATTTATCTATTAGAACTTTTTAATAATTATTGTACTTTATTGCTAGGCGCGACTTTTTCTAGAAACAACGTTATAATTCTTCTGATAATTGCTATAATTGGCATCGGCCTTTCAATAATTTCATATCAGTATTCATCATTCACCGCAAATGAAATTGCAAATATTTCGTCTCAAGACGTCAGATCCAATGCTAAAATTGAGGTATACCAGCTTTCACGTATTTTGGTTAGGAGTATGGAGTCTATTTCAAATAATTTGCAAGGCTTGAGTAATTCGATATCTCTATTGGACATTAAAGATAAAAATATTCAAAGATTACTTGATTCTGCCCAGACCTCAACTAGGGACTTAACTAACGGATATCATATGCTCGGTGTGAACGGAGAAGATGTTTCTAAAACGAGTAATGACACCATTGCAAGTAACTATAAGGGTATCAAAGCAAATACGTCAAACCTTTTTTTATCTCCAAAAGCATCGAATACCACTTATTTCAGCAGTATCATTAATGTTAATAATCAATTTCCTGTTCTATTCATATCATACCCAGTGATCAAAAGTAACATTAACCTTACCACTACAGCGAACTCCACGAAATCAAATAATTCAAATTATAAAGGGATAGTTTTTACAACAATTGACTTGGCAAAATTGGGAGAATTTTTACAAAAGGAACTTTCACCTGAATTTGCAAGTAATGTAGGTTTAATAGATAAGAACGGTGTAATTCTATATTCGAAAAACAGGGATGTTGTTGGAAAAAATTATTTATCATCGGAGTTTCAAGATCTTATTCCACCAGAGATTAAGAGTGTCTACAATAACATATTATCTAGCTCATTAACAGGAGGCTCAGGCTTAAGAGATATATCCTTCAGTGATAATATGACTACCATCGCTTATCAACCAATTACACTGGACGGAGAGTTTCTTTGGTCATTATATATTAGTACTCCACATAGTTTGGCTTCTAATGTGGGTTATCTAATAAATCAACAAAAGAATTTCAGTACTATAGTGATTATAGTTGTCGGATCAATAACATTTGGAATTGCATTTTTGATACTATCTTGGAACAAGAGATTAGAGGGAGCGGTAGAATCCAGGACGGTGCAATTAAAGAAAACAAATGAATCGCTAAGTGAATCCAACAGCCTACTTGCTTCAGCAAACGAACAACTTGAGATTCACGATAACATGCAAAAGGAGTTTATTAATGTAGCAGCCCATGAATTAAGAACCCCTATAATGCCCATTTTGGGTGAGGCAGAATTAATTGAAAACGACATTAGCGACAATGAATCCGCCATCATAAGCAGAGAACAGGTGTCATCCATAATTCGGAATGCAAAAAGATTAGACAGACTAGCTGCGGACATACTAGATGTCACTAATATAGAAGGAAAATCACTAAAACTGAACAAAACCTCTTTTGATATCGATGAAATTCTATCACAATTAGTAACGGAATATTCCAGGCAGATCGAGAATGATATGTTAAAGAATAGAAAAGTGAAGATTACATACGAACCAATTCATATAAAGGTACTTGCTGATAAATATAGAATTACCCAAGTCATATCAAATATAATTAATAATGCAATTAAATTTACCGATGAAGGAACAATTGGAATCATAGCAAACGTAGAAAGTACTGTCTTAAAAATAAGAATTACCGATACTGGAAAAGGTATAGATAAAGAGATATCGAGTAGGCTATTTGATAAGTTCGTATCAAGATCAGAGCAAGGAACCGGCTTGGGTTTATTCATCTCTAAGAACATAATAGAATCTCATGGCGGAAAGATAATCGGCTTTAATAATGAAAACGGAAGTGGAGCTACATTTATTTTTACTCTCCCTTTAGAATTCAATTAAGCACTGGTTAGGATTCCTTTTGAATCTCTTTTACCTAAGCCTACAGACTATTGAGACGTCATTTACATTTGTACCTGTGATCTTTGTGTATAATGCAGCGCTGACCTTGTCAAAGAAGGTGTTACTGTCATGGGCATTGAGATATTTTGATATTTTTAATTTCTTACGCCTTATTCTCAGCAGAATCTTCGGATTTATAATAGCCCCTGCTGCGAGTGAATTTCCATCAATCCCATCAGTTCCAAAACTAGCAATTGTAAAGTCCATTTCATTATCCAAATGCTCAAAATGTGACGCAGCTGAAAGTACCGCCTCTTGATTTCTCCCACCTCTGCCATTTATTTTATTTTCCAAAGCAACCGTTGTTTCGCCTCCTAAAACAAACGCGTACGGAGTTGATATTGTCGGAAAATCGTGGACAAGCCTGAACAGAAATTCTCCAGCAGAGGTAGACTTTCCAGTGAATCTTGAGCCCAAATACATTGTCTTTATTCCTTTTCTTTCTAAAAACAATTTGATATTTTTACATGCAATATTGTTATTGCCAATTATAACGTTATGAATATTGGTAAATACAGAATTCCCTGGCTTCGGTGTATCTTTAATTTTTCCTGACACCGCACTGTTTATGAGCATCCTTAGTTTTTTAGAGATAAGTTTTTGATTACTCCATAGTTTGTATTTTACCAGTATCTTTTTAGTGTCCTCAAAAGTAGTTGAATCCGGAACCGTAGGACCTGAAGCAATTACATCAATTTTATCTTCAACAACGTCTGATAAGATCAATGTTAATACCGGAAATTTTTTATTTATTATGTTTGCGAGTCCACCACCTTTGATTTTAGAAAGGTGTTTTCTAACAGTATTCAACTCGTCAATTGTTGCTCCTGATGACAGGAGTCTCATAGTTAAGTTCTGCTTTTCGCTTAATGTAATGATATCTAGGGGCAGAGGCATAAGAGCTGACGCCCCTCCTGAAAGCAAGACTACTAGCAAATCATTTTTAGTTATCTTTTCCAGTAATGTCAGTATTTTTTTCGTACCTAGGACTCCATTGGAATCGGGTATTGGGTGTGAAGCATAAGTTATTTCACACAAATTATTCTTCAGTTTTATTCCATAAGGAACTGTTATGCAACCTTCCTTGATCTTGTTGGTGCCAAGAATTTTGATAAGGGCGTCAGACATTGACGCCGTTGCTTTACCTGCTCCGATCAAGTATATTGAATTAAAGGATGGGTAATCAAGGACTAGCTTCTCTTCATTATAACTAAATATGCTCAAATTGTTGTTATTCAACTTAACTGATTTTTTCATCAACCGTACTGGGTTTACGGATTTTAGACCCACTTCAATTGCGTCCAGGGTTAAATTTAATGAATTGGAGTAATTTTTTTCCAATATCATTGATTTATTTAGTAGTTTTAAACCTGACATTTCTTGATAATTTACCCTATGTTTTAAAAGAGTATAACCTTTGTCGGCAAATTATACACATAGATAAATATATTGACTACAATCATTAATCTAAACATATTCAAATTCTCTTAGTATTCTAAGAGATTCCTAAAAATAATTATAAAAATTAGTATATATTGGCATTTTTATTATCTGGAAATTAATATGCATTGATCAGAATAATCTTCTAAACATTAATGAATATTATAAAAGCTAAATAAAATTAAATGGTTGCGGATCTTCGGCTGCGTGGGATGGTGGGAAGAAGGGGCCTGATGTTCGTGTCTTATTACGGCAAGTCTCGAGCTTTTATTTCTAATTATCGGTCCTGGAGGGAATATGAATCGATGGGCAAAACGGCTGAAATAGCGTCTTCAATTATAAGCCATGAATCAATTCATCTTGCATTGAATAAATTCTCTGTCAACGCTTCCGATAAATTGGACAATTTGTTTGGGAGATCAAATAGCTGGGAAGTTTACTCACACGGGTTGGGTGATTTAAATAAGATTCGAAGACGTATACCCAA
>DATEFQ010000081.1:0-3321 GCA_035280585.1 Nitrososphaeraceae archaeon | reverse complement strand
TTTGTTGTAATTGTGATAAAATAGAGGATTGTTTTCATTCTCATAATTATTGCAGAATTTCATTTAGCGAAAAAATAGATCGAGGATTGTTAAAACTAGTCTTAATGGAGGCAATGATTAAAAAATGAACATCCCAGAACTAGAACAAGTAAATGAAAACAGAGTAAAGGCAAATGAGAGTAACAATAACAGTAAAGAACCCGTCTATTGCATTGAATATTTAAATCAACCCCCCTTCAAAAGCTTAAAGGATTCTATACTAGCACAAATAAAATCATGTGAACAATTACTTAAAAACACAAAGATTGCTTCTGAAAAAAATGCCATAGAAAGGGAAATACTAATTTTAGTATTAATTCTAGAGCTTCTAGAATATTGATGAAAAATTGCTAGACAACATAACATAATATCGATCTAATTTGACGATTAATTATAGCTTAATAGACAAACGGTCTGAATCAAGTAAAATTAAGGAGTTAATTCATGATTTAAGAAATAAACAATATACATTTAGTATCGTTCCTAAAAAATTGATTCATATGAATAATGGAATAAAATATTATTACGTTGAGGCTTCGCGCAACGATAGTAAAATGATCATAAACGCATATGGTACACAGGCTGATGAATTGTTCAGCGAAGTTCATAAATAGTCATAATTGAAAAATAATATATCCCAATGTTAATCGAATCAACTCACTTTACTATCAATTTCCATGCATATCGTAGTATAGTACAAGTGAACCCACAAATTATAAAAGTAAAGATGATTAAATCTCTGAGAGTCTCTTGAAGAACAATAAGAATAACAAGACAATCTTGATAGTTCGACACGCCAAATCAAGTTGGGATTTTGCAGAATTGTCAGATCATGATAGACCGTTAAATAACCGAGGTAAACGGGACGCGCCACGAATTGGTAAAAAGCTATTGGAAGAAGGTCTTACCCCAAAATTAATTATAAGCTCCTCAGCCGTGAGAGCCTACTCTACTGCAAAAAAGGTTGCGAAGGGCTGTGCTTATGATGGAGAGATTATAGTTGACTCTTCATTATATGGATCAGGCTATCAGAAATATCTTGATGCACTCAAAAATCAAAATGATAAAAATGACATGATAATGTTAGTTGGACATAATCCATACTCAGAACAATTATTGGAAACGTTAACAGGAAAGATGATTACAATGCCAACGTGTGCCGTCGCATGTGTAAGACTTTCCATTAGAATGTGGAATGACGTAAACGCTCAAACTAAGGGAGAATTGATCAATATATGGCGTCCAAAGGAACTGAATTCTGAGTAATATACATTTAGGATTTGAGTTAGCTAACCGGAAGTTAGCCAATGTATCTATAATTTTGACGTATTGATGACTTTACTATCAAATGAGATAAAGCCTTTTTAAAATAAATGCTAAACAAAAGAGGAGGATATAAAATAGTTGAAGTTAACCTAAAAACTTTTATCGCTATTTCTTAGTCTGTATCAGCTCCAGCATTGTGGTAAGATCTTTTCCTATTCTACCCAATTGAGTTTGGATTCGGGACATTTCAGATTCAATTCTTTTAATTGACTTGGAAATCTTTTTTACTTTCTTAATTCCAACCTTGGATTTTATCCTCTCATGTGATTGTGCACCCGATTTACCACTATTAGATTTCTTTTTTGACTCTGAACTAGTTTTTGATTCGGTTGTGTTCTCCTTTGATTTCTCACTTGCCATTACTAGCAATAAGCCTTTAGACTATTTATTCTTTGATCTGGCAATTTTGATTGGTTGAAGTGCTTTAACTTCATTAACTTATTACAAAAATCCAAAATAATAGTTGCTTTGTTACTATTTATAGTATCATAATATTCTTGGTTCGGAATTTGTAATAACAGTACTATTTTGATAAATAAAATTAATTTGAGTTGACTTGTATTCCCCGTCTATCCTTGATTTCAAACATTAAATTACTTCAACCATGGTGAATATGCAAGAAAATAGAAAGCAGGGTGAATTGACAGACCCATTATTTTTTCTGGCTTTATTTTCAGAATTATCCTTTTATTATTTGGCTTGCGATAGTAATATTTTCCAATTCCCAAATACCTCTTTGCTAGTTTTTTTAAATGCTCGTCAGCTCCTTCACTAGTTTGCTCCACTACTTTTCCTTTTATTGAGACCATATTGAATGGATTATTTTGCTCCACGACTGACAGAGCTATCCTTTTGTCTTTTGTTATGTGTCTAATTTTCGCGGATTCTTCAAATGTATTAATCAGAATTAAATCTTCATCCATTTCAGCCCAGACTGGAGTGATATGCGGTGAGCCGTCTCCTGACAATGTACTTACATAGACCAAGTTCCTGAATTGAAATAGACGAGATAGCTCATCCTTACTTAGCTCCGTGATTCCGGCCTGTAGGTCGGATTTTGAAATAGAGTCACTATCAGTATTTGGTGGAGCAACATCCACTATTTCTACAGAAGTAGGCATCATGCCCCTATCATGTTTGTTATCATTTTGCACACACATTTGAGCTCATTTATCAGATATTAAGATTCTTGTATGTTTTATTCAATCAAAAGATAACTTAACAAAAAAACATGTTAATTAATAAATTATGAATTTTCATTTTGAACATCTTTCTGTATACAAATAATAGATTGCTCTTTGTTTATTATAACATGAGTGAATTCGTGGTTCTAAGTGGTGAAGAACAAGAAATATGGGAGGTAGATTATGAAAATAAAATTGCATTAAACGTTTCAGAGCTTAATATTAGAAAAGAGAAAGTAGTCGAATATGTTGGAACCATCGAGGATTATTTGAGGAAGAAAGGTTTTACAGATGTTCATTTTCATCAAAGAGGAACCCTGCCTTCACGTGCGCATTACGGCCATGTCCAAAATTGTTCATTTAGATAATATCATTTGTATATTCAATCTAGTAAGAGCTCGGGTCTGCTTAGTCAAAGTACAAAGCCATATACCCAAATTTTAGTTTGCCCTAAGGATAGATTCATTACTAAATCAAGTGTTGATTAGAGTAGTAGTTGACATCTATCCTCGCCGCGTTGGAAAACTTAGTTTTGGTTGTGGAGTCTTCAAAGGATGGATGGAAAGTTCAAGAGTCCTTAAAGGGTCAAAAGCCATCTAGCCTAGTATTCGATCCTGAACATCCTCAAAGAGCATATTGCGGTACTTCTGATAATGGACTTTATAAAACTGACGATAACGGCCAAACTTGGGAAAAGACCTCGCTAAAAGTCTCAAATTCTAGTATAATGTCTCTTTCAGTCAGTCCTATAGAAAAAGGACAGGACGGATTT
>DATEFQ010000080.1:0-7710 GCA_035280585.1 Nitrososphaeraceae archaeon | reverse complement strand
TTGTACAAAAATAATTGAAGTGCTTAAGTTCTTTTATTTTATTACATTTACGACACATCCATGAAGCAGGCTCGATACATGTTTTGCAGAGGGCAATAGTTTTCAAAAATGAACCTGATAGTCTGCAAAAATCTTTATTGACCACTAGAATAAAATGATAAACTATGCCTATTAGGATTACGAATATTGATCTCATGGATCCTTTTGAACTATATTGAATATAGGATTATACCGACTATTGTTTATCAGTTAAATGTTTGTACCACAACGCTTTTACTAGCAAAATGCCAAAAGTGATCTAAAGATGTCAAAGATTCAATATATCTTATATTCATCATTATTATTGATTTTAGTTACGTTTATTCTACATACTGGAATTTCACAAACTGCTACAAATAACAGTACTGTAAATTCGTCTACAAGTAGCGTTAACAGTAGTGCTAAGAGTTTAAACGGATCAACAAATGTCACAGTAATTGATACTGTAGGTGATATAGATTGTTCCAATAACCTACCTGAACAGGTTAAAAAGGATAATGCTACCCTCTTTATTATTCTAGGTGACCTTTGTTATAAAAATGACTTAACCAGTTTTATGAATACTTACAGTGATTTCAAAAACGCAAAGGACTTCGCATGCTTAATAGGCAATCACGACTCACAGGAAGATGGAAATTTAGTAATTTTAGATCAAGCTCGCAAATTCTGTGGAGATCACTGGTATCGTAAAGTTGCAAACAATACGACCTTATTGATAGGGCTCGATACAAACGGAGATACCAATTTACAAACAAAGTGGGGGCAATCAATGGTAACAAATGAGACGTTGATGAAAGGTATCAAAAACGTTTTATTGATGACACATAAACCTGCGCATACACCTCCCCAGTCACATCATCCAGCAGAAGTTTCAACTATCCAGATGATCTCAGGCATTGAAAGTAGTATACCAAAGACTATTAAGGTTTATGAAATCGCTGGGCACAACCATTTTATGGCTGAATCAAAGGATGGTCGCTGGTTTATTTCTGGTGCTGGTGGAAGAAGTCACTATGAAGGAACAACGGACTCAGAATGGCCTTTTCTGAACAAAATAGATTATGGATACTTACAAATCAAAATAAATAATACGGATGGTAACATACTGAGTACTCAGTTCTACGGATTGGATGGAAAACTGATTCATTAGTAACTAAGCTCAATAGATTATTTCCTGAAAATATTTTTGGTCATGTCATGGAAATGAAGTAGTTTATCGAAACACAGGCTCTTTTCACCTTCTAATTTCCCTTTAGATCACCGAATGATTGAATTTAATCAGGCTCCTTAATGATTAATGATAATATTATCTATCAGCTAACTCATAATTTGTAGTATCAAAGTTCTATTCCTGGGTCTTGTATCCATCTCTAACAATACTATTTGTTGCCAGGTTCCCAATGTCAGCTTACTATCTATGATTGGAACGGTTAGGCTTGGCCCTACCAAAGATGCTCGCACATGAGAGTGACCATTTCCATCATGCCAGGTATTATCATGTTCATATTCTACATTTTTTGGTATAATCCGTGATAACATTTCTGGAAAATCGTTAATGAGTCCAGGCTCATATTCAATTGTTGTTATTGCAGCAGTCGATCCTACTACAAAAATAGTAACTGTTCCATTTTCAATCTTGCTATCTTTTACTACATTTGACACTTGTTTGGTAATATCAATAACGTCATCTTGTCCTTTAGACCTTAACTGAATTGTTTTTGATATAACTTTCAAATTGGTAACCTTCCCCATCCCTTCAATTCATCTTATGCACAATAATGGTTATTACTAAATGGTAATTTACGATGAGTCATGGTTCTCCCTTGGTCATATAATTACCCAGCCTGTTTACAAACCATGTCCATCCTGCCGAGTGTTCATTATATTGTTCTCTATCTTTCTCAGCAAATCCACTATGCCTTAGGATAACCTTTGTTTTGTTTTTCCCCAGTGATTCAAACTTCCACGTTACTATTGTCTCCTTATTAAAATCAGACTTTGTTTGGAAATGCCAAGTATATGATATTTCACTATTTGGAATAAATTTTATAATCTTCCCATTCATTTCATGATCCCTATCTAAATTATTCTTCTCAGATTTCAAGAACCTAAAAGATACCAGTCCTCCTTCCTTCTTTTCCATTACAGCCAAGTCTGGAAACCAGTGAGTTAATTGATCTTGATCAGACACGGCTGTAAATACACTCTCAATCGGAGCATCTATTATTATTTCACGATTTATTGTAGTATATGCATCATTCATCATTTACCACCCTTTTTATTCTCCAAAAATTCCTTTAAACTTTTACGGTTGTGATCTCAATTCCAGCAAGTATCTCCTTCTCAATTGCCTTATCTTTTCTCGTAGGAATAGTGAAACTAAATTACTGGATTTCAAGTATCGTGCCTATTGTTTTGAAAAAAATCACGATTTTTCATCTTCTCGATTAGGAAATCACCATCCAATGTCATTCCATCGATATGAGACAATTACTTAATATTTTGACCATTCACATAATGATAAATATGATAATAGATGATGTAATATTATGGACGTAGTAAGAAAACTTCCCGAAGGCTTTCATTCGATTACTCCTGCTCTGATAGTGAAAAATGCAGGTGCAGCTATAGAATTTTATAAAAAGGGATTTGGAGCCATAGAGAGGCGTCGTATGAATAGTCCCGACGGTAGGGTTGCCCATGCTGAACTAATGTTGGGTAATTCATTGTTTATGTTGTCAGATGAATATCCTGAAATGAAGTGTAATTCACCCAAAACGATTGGTGGGAGTCCCGTATCAATGTACGTATATGTCGAAGACGTTGACTCAATTTTTGATAAGGCAGTTTCTGCAGGCGCGAAGGCTTTGGATCCTGTAAAGGATCAATTTTGGGGAGATCGTCATGGTAGACTGGAGGACCCATTTGGACACCTATGGTCAATAGCGACTCACAAAAAAGATCTTTCAGAAGACGAAATGAAAAGTGCTGCTGAGGCAGCTTTTTCGCAAATGACAAAGTAAGTTTTTATTTTTTCATTAGAAATGATCTCTGCAAAATATTGTGAAAAACTAATTCTGAAATAACCAATACTATAGTTGATCTAATCAGGATTATTTGGTAATTATGTAATTGTGAATAGTAACTTGAACTTAAAATTTGATACTATATATTTGACAAATTTACCTTATTCTACGTCGAAGAGGCAAACCTGGTTTACATGGTAGAAATAAAAATCAATTTTGCTGGTGATATATTATTAGCCCAAGCTATGAAAGAACATCTTTCCTCACAGGAAATGGTATCAAACATCCATATGATACCCGAAAGTGATGAGATGACCATTATAATAAATAATAAACGAAATGGGAACAGACTGATTAAAGAAATTCTCCGAAATTATTTGGATTCACATAATCTAACTAGATATCAAATAATGGAATTGGAAAATATTCTCACTGTGGGCATTCCAAAGAATATTGAAGAGATCTCAAATCTACTCATGTGTGAAATATGCGGTTGGAGATTAAATACAGAAGAAGAATTACTCGTCCACCGAAGGACTCACTGGATTTAGCCAAAGCTATTACAAGAGTATTAACATATATTTAATAGATACAAATTTTGCATGTTTTCCATGAATCACGATGTACTCATTTTAATTGGGATCGTGATAGTCTGTTTGTTATTAATCCAATCCGTTTATTCTGTTCCAAATTCATTCTCCATTTTTTCTCTTTCAATAAATAATAATTATCCTTTCTCTAAAATAATAAGGCATGACGAGATAATACAAGAATTAAGTGCAGAAAACGGTATCCAAAACGGTAATAATAAAGTAAAAACTTCGGGAGACGCAACTTCGAGGGACTTTACTATTGGACTCTGGACTCCAACTAATGCGAGTTATGTGCTCCAGCATTTGAAAGGACAGGAGCAGGAAAAGGCAATAGATTCACTTCTTAACAAAGGCTATCGGCAGTACTATTATGTTATGAATAACTTTAAAGACCCTAGTTATCTGAAAATGACAGAAAATTTACTAGAAACTGCAGATAAAACGAATCTAAAAATAATAATTATTTTACTCCCACCATCGGAGGGTGGATCTGATACCAGTTATGATTGGAAAGGATGGATAAAGTATTTTAATTCTCTTGAAAAGAAATATCCAAGGTCATTTGAAGGTTTTACAATTGATGATTTTAACTGGATAAGTACAAGGGATTATACAAAATTCAAGAATAACGTAGATTTTATGGAATATTCCAAGCTCTCTGAGATACTTAAAGATAAAAGCAAGCAAGTTAAGTTTTATCCGACAGTATATTTTGAAGGACGAAAAACCGGAATTGTTGTAAAGAAGTATGATAATTATATTGACGGTTTAGTTGTCGCAACTGGGTGTTATTATAATGTGTCAACTTTAGAAAGGCAGTTGCAAATATTCTCAGAAATTTTTAAAAAGCCAATCAGGTATGTGGTATACCCTACAATAACGTATAACTACTCTAAGCTTGATTACAGTCCCCCAACAGATCGTCTAATTATGGCTACTTTATCAATCGCATCAAATTCTTCGAATGGACTAATAATTTGGAGAGATCTGGATAATCCTGTTATACAGGAACATATGGAGAATAGACATGACAACCAATATCTTTCCCAAATCTATAACGCTAAAGAGAGACAGATTGAGGATGAAAATATAGGCAGGACAACCGAGTTTTCTGGACTAAAGAATGCACATAATACATGTAATAGTTGGTCTAAAAAATATAATGAGGCATACGATGAATGGATCAAAGCAGCATCAGAAATAAAACGCGATAATTGGGAAAAAAAGATATTATATTAGATGGTATAGATGCTCGAATTATTAGCTTACTAATATATAGAATAGATTGATTATTTACCTATTTTTCTATCTATAAGATTATAATATATATCATTAAATTTACTTACTCCCCAGGCAAATTATTGTTTTAGATAGTCGAATACCTTGGTCTCTCCCTGTTTAATTAGTTCTTTAATTGTAGCAACAGAAAAATCTGCATTCTGTAGTGAGTATTGTGTTTCCGGAATATTCCTAGTGATTCTATGTAGTTTTAGAATTTTGGCGCCATGTTTTTCAACCAATGTTGAGTGTTCTTTGATAATATAGTCAATTTTGTCTTTATCTATCTTTGAATGATCAGATGTTTCGAATATGTCATAGAGTGCCTCTATCAAATTTACGTGACGCGTTATAAGCCTTGACATTTTTATAAGGCTTTGAGTTTTATCTGTAAACATAATATCCTTAGCCCTAGACATAACTTCGCTCATATTTGCTGGAAGCTTCTCTATTTTCTTGGGATAATTTTCCACAACAAAAATATTTTTATCCTTATGTGGAGACGCCACCATTACTTCACGTATTGGAGTATTACTTAATAGGGATCCATCCCAGGCAAACTTGCCATCACCTATTTCAACCCAAGGGAAACCATATTGTGGATATCCGATAGTGGCAAGGAGATGCTTCATTCCAATATGCATTTTATAGCTATCAAACATGAGCGGTTCGGCAGTAAGTACATCAACTGCTGTAATTATGAGCCGAGTATTACCTTTCCTAATGCCATTATCAGTATTATTTTGTTGGGAAGGTGGTGATAGTTTTTTAAAATCTATAAATTTTTCAATTGTCTTTGTCAAGGGATAATTATCATACACATATGTCCATTTCCAAGGTGGCTGAACGAATTCCTTTATTTCAGAAGATTCGGAAGTGGAATTATTTAAGGGAAACCATCTTGGTACAAAAAAACCTGGAACACCAAAAAATGCTGCATTTAAAGATGCTGCTGGCGATCTTTTCAATTTAGCTTGATTTTTATGATAATCAAAATCAAAGCTAAAACTATCCGGTATAATATTATAGCTACTTCTTGCCAACTCCAACCAAAAATCCTCCAGGTCCTTTTCAGGCTTATCATTTATGCTTCCTGCGGCTATTGCTCCATTGATTCCTCCTATTGATGTGCCGGCTATTATGTCGAATTTTATATTCTTTTTTGCGAAAGCTTTGATAACCCCGCATGCAAAAGCGCCAAGGGAGCCACCTCCCTGCAAAACTAGTACATTTTCCACACCAGTTTCATGCCGATGTTCAATCATCATACTTGATTGAATTACAAATAATCTTAAGGTTTCTTTTTAGAGTTATGAAATATTAAATTTAAGTGAGAGTAGCCTTTGATATTTGTTCGAGATGCGACATATTTGCTCGTCCAAGATAGGAATGAATAGGAATTCTTCCAGCAATTTTTAAAATTCATCATAACTCATTTACTATGAGTGAGGCGTCTTCAGATAGAATTACCTATTTTGGATGGTATAGATTTTCGTATCCAAATGTCAAAAGGAATATGGACACTCTTAAAATTAAGACTATACTCACCAAAGAGATACTTTATGAATCAATGCTAATACTCACTTCAAGAGCATCTTTAACATGCTTACTAAACTCTAATGTAGTTTGTGTTGTACGACTAATATATCTGCCGGAATTCCTTACGTAATCTAGATAATCCTTCATTTCATTCTCATATATTAGAACGTTATCGGCAACAACTACTGCTTTTTTATTTAGTAAACCATGTTTTTCTATAAGTTGAATATACTTAAAGTACTCAGTTTTTTTTGCATCTAGGAAAATCATATCGAATGTAGAGTTAATTTTCGGAATCTCTTTCAGAGCATCTCCATTAATCACTTTTATTTTTTCTGAAAATCCACAAGATTCTATGTTCTTTCTTGCTATGGTTGCAATTTTTTGATCTATTTCCACACTAATAAGAATAGGTACATTCAAGCTATTCTTTGTAGAGAAATTCTCATTTTCAATTTTCTCACTTAATATAATATTTGTGATTAATATTGCAGAATATCCATGCAATGTTCCAATTTCTAACACCTTTTTGAGTTTGTTTTTTCTAATAACCTCTTCGATAATTTTTCCCTTAATGGGGCCTATCGAAGGCAGAGATTCCCTTTTTGCAGTTTGTTCAATTTCTGCCAGTGTCTTAAGTACTGCGTTGTTCCGGCCACTTCGGTTGCATTCACGATCCAAGTTCTGTACTATTCCCCTGCATTAATATAAGAAAATTACTATAAAGTTACATTGGCAAGTGTGATCTCATAAACCTTGCTTTGTAAATTATGTAAGATATTTTACACGTAATAATCGTTAGTAGAAATAGTTCGATATTTGACTATGAATGAAAGATCAAAGGGTAAAGTGGATGACCCTCTATTAGACAACTTTTTGAAAGCAAGAATATTGCCCTTTTTGCGATCATTAATGAAAGACAGCTCGCCACACGCTACTCCAACTTGGGTTGATATTAAAAATGGTAATACACTTGAAAACCGCTAAGGTAGGATAAAACTAGAGAAAATATTTCATATGTAATAATCGTTTTAATGGTAAAATAAGCTAAAAAAGCAACATATACTTATTTGCCAGATTTATTTGAAAATTAGTTTGAACCGACCGTAATAACAAAATCTAGTAAGCTTACCTAAAATGAAATGAATTTTCCTTTTGTACACGGTTGAAATAGTTATATTGTATACTGGACATAGTACACTATGTCTTCGGACAATGAAGAAAAATGCGCTGCG
>DATEFQ010000079.1:0-34852 GCA_035280585.1 Nitrososphaeraceae archaeon | reverse complement strand
AAACCTAGACATAATATCTTGTAAAATCATAGCCTCAATACTTTTCTTTAATATTTAGATTGTTAAAATTTTAATAAAGCGCTATTTAAATATAGAAATTATCTAAAAGGGATAAATTATTGACAGATATCGTAGATGAAGAGAACAGCAATAACAAGAGTAATTCGGCTAAAAGAATCGACTTGGATAATATCTTGGAACTTCTCAAAAGGGAAAGACAAATTCCAAAGATCCAAGCGGTTTCACCTGATATCTACAAACAAGTTGCACAATTGATAAAGGAACTTTCTATTCAAAAATATGAAGGTCTGGAGTCTGATATCCATAATGAACTGATTCGAATGATAATATTATCTACAGAATCATTAATTGAATTAAGAACTCGCAAGCTTCTAGAAAATTCTAGTGGTAAACTTTTTTCACGCCCTTCATTATCCACAGATGACTATTCTAAATTAACTGATGAAGAGAAGTATATTTTTGGTGAGGAACAGAAAGTCTCACAAAGAAAGGATTTGATTTTACATTCTTTAACTGCCGGGAATGTGAATAATCTGGATTCAATTTCAAATATCGTAAGATCAAAAATGATCATAATAAGATTTTTAGAATCGATAGACCCGTTTATGGGAGTAGATATGGCAAAATATGGTCCTTTCATTAAGGAGGATGTTGCAATTTTACCTTTTGAGAATGCAAGGTCATTAATAGAAAGAAAAGTGGCCGTAGAAATAAATGATTTAAGGTATCATCTTAAGGAAACATAGATATTTGTTTTAATCATAATAAGTAATTAATCTTCTTGCCTCATAATGGAGTCGATATTGATGAATTCATACTTCTTACGGTCTATCCAATTATAGCATTTTTCGCGGTAGGTTTTCTAGCTAAGAAATTTAAACTTGGGGAAGCATGGGGATATTTATTTCAAGGTATCAGTTGTCTTTTATTTGCGGTTTCTTATGTTTTCATGATCCCCAGAGGAGGAGCTCAGGGTCTTGCTATAGTATTGATATTGTTTGGAATCTTGTTATTATTTATGGCAAGAAAGCAAAAGATATCTCCCAAGGATCAAGCCACACAATAAATAAACGACAACCCTGTCGGAATTTCTAATCTAAATTTTCGAATTTTTATTATACGAATGAGAGTACTTTCTTCTTCTATATTCAATAAGTCCCATTAATTGATACCCATATTCTAAATTGTGTTTGACATGATTTATTCCATGTGAGCCGTGGGGAATGAATTTACCATCCAACACATTTTCTACATATGACTTTAGTTTTCTTATTGAAATTGTTGCATGCTGTAGCTGTCTATCATTGAATTTTCTTCCCAACTCTTTTTCAATTTGACGACTGAATTCATCTGTTCCAATTAGTCTTGAATACTTTTGTAATTTACTATAGTTTACGCACAAATCAGTTATTTTCTTATAATCTTGCTCTGGGATTTTCGCCAGCAATTCATTCAGTTCATGTTTTTTCCTCCCAGTAATAACACTCAGGTTATTGACAAGGTCCTTCTTGCTTAATGTATTTTCCTTATCAGCCGTGGGTATTAAAGGCTGTAATGAAGAGGCATCTGAATTAAGAGTTTCAGTTTTTTGCACGATCTCAATAGGTTCAGAGATGTCTAATTTTTTATTGATAGCATCGTGTCTATTTTTAAGGTAATATCTTTCTAATCCATAAAGATTTACCTTTTCATCACCAATATCAGAACCTCTTCTAATTATTGATATAATATTGAGGATTATTTTTGGATAATAATACTTTAGATCTGTTTCTAGGTTATCATAATTGTCCATTATGTCTTTGTAGATACTAAATATTGCATCGCTAACTACTTTATTCATTAATTGGCTTTCTGCATTTATAATTGATTCATGTTGTTTATTGTCCAAACCTCTAGCTCCAATCGTTAGAAAATCACAAAGTTCAGCTTTTGAAAAGGCATATTTGTTTTCATCACAGGCTACAACTATTGCTTTCATCATATCTATCCAAAATTCACCGTTGTTAGAAATGTCTAAATTTTTTACCAATAAAGCGGTATCTGATTTTATTTTACTATCGGTTATTCGCAATTCGCTTAATACTTGATAAAGTATTTTTTCTGGATTGACGGTATTGTTTCTATAGGTCAATAGTTGTTCACTTATTATTATCCAATTATACTAATTATAGTATTTCTATTTAAAGTGAATTTCTAATAGTTCGATAAAATTGTTATAACTTTCCTATTAGGTTGGTTCTGCTATCTTGTGTTTTCATTATCTGTGTCAAGTTTAAAGAAACAACAATGATGATATTTTGATATTGTATTAAACTTCCATTTCATGATTCGATATACAGTTTCGTGAAGTTATAGTATTTTTAATATTTGTCCGCTATTTTTACGAATTATAGCTAAAAGCCTCTTTGAAACTTTATTCAGCAAATGCTTGACTTCTTCTGTATCGTGTCCCTTTGAGACCACTTGAATTCTTATCGCCGGAATATTATCGACATATCCTTGTGGATGGGTTTTTAAATATAATCTATCTGGTGACGTCGACGAAACTATTTTTGTTAATCTAGAAGAGATCATAGCCTCACTTAGTCCTTGAACATAGTAATTAATCTCTTGTATTGCAAAGTTCCCAATTTCTCCTCTTAGCAGGGGTAGGATGTTTCGCGTAAAAATTGCCTTCATCTCACTGGGAACGCCTGGTAAACATATTATACGTGTTTTGTTAAACGAAAGCAATACCCCAGGTGCATTACCAACAGGATTTTGAACTGGAGTCGAATCTATTGGAATTATTGCCATCTTTAATCTTGCTTTATTAATTTTCACCTTTTGATGTCTTTGACTGTAACTTTTTTTTACCATATCTAATGCAATGTTATTTAACTTCAAATCCTTTTTGAGTGTCTTACCAACTCCCAGTAATGTTTTATCATCATAGGTAGGTCCCAATCCTCCACAAATAATTATCCATTTAGGTTTCCTCCTTAGGCAATGTGTTAGGGTCAAGTTAATCTCATCTAGGTCATCTCTAATTACAGTCACTCTTCTAACAAAACCACCAATGTCCGTAATTTTTTTTGATATCCAATGGGCATTTGTGTTTAAAGTTATGCCAGAAAGCAACTCATTACCAATGCATAAAATTTCAATAGTGTACATTAAAGTATCTTATTTGAAGAAGCCGTGAAGATTTTGTATATACTGAAAAATTATTGGTGTAAACCACATATTTGAAAGGCAAAGGTAATATATCCAGCAATTGTTGTCGATTCTCTGAAAGGGTAAAAGTTATTGGTGTCTTTTGGCATTAATTCATATTTTAATACTGAAGTATCTGTCTTTGATATGGTTAAACGTACCAATTGACTTTCAAGCAAAGAATCCCATGGCAATTTAGTAAATTCTCTTCTTGTAGCTACTATAGATACAACTCTATCTGTATTATTTTTATCCAGAATAATAGAATACTCATAATCATCGTTTTCCTCAAATGGATCACGAGTGGTAAATGGGTCGATATTGACATATTTCTTAATCTGTTCTCTAAAGGAGACTGATAGATTATTCATTATGACTAGATCTGTTAAAGTTAGAGTTTTTATTTGATTAGGAGACGGAGCCTTTATTTCGGTTGTTGATAGCATAGACTGCAATACTGATATGTTAATCATTATATAATTTTTGATGTTTATAATTAGATAGCGACTTAAGAATTATAGAATTATAAGGATTAATATTATAAAATCAATTGCCGGGGTACCCAAGCTAGGTAAGATATACATGATTCCCTAAGAGGGGTCAGCCTCGAGATCAAAATGACTAAAAACCGATGGGTAAGCTGATGTTCGCAAGAACTCGTGGGTTCGAGTCCCACTCCCGGCGCCTTAATAAATTAAAGTACTAAGAATAAAGCACCTAACTGATGGAGCCTGTCTATTAATTTACTTTATGTTGATCCACATTGAGCAATTAATTCATTTTCATGTGTAAAACATACATGCTCTAGTTTGGTGTAGTCCTGAAATGAATATTTACAGCCACATTGATATTCCAGTACTCTCTTCTTAACCTTATATCCGTTAGAAGAAACTAACTTAGACATACGATATTAACACTAAACATATATATCAACTTTAAGTCATGATTCCCACTTAGAATTGCTTATAATATATTATCTTCCAAAATAATCCCGTTTACTACGAGATTAGCTTAAAATAGACCCCAATACATGAAATACGAGGAGTGGAAAAGACTTCTCTTATAGTTTTATATCAATTAGAAAACATTATATCATTTTGTATGTAGGGGTGTTTCTTTCTATTGGATTGGGTACGATTGGTATCCATGTAACACATACATTTGGAGCAGCTCAAACAAATCAGTCTGGAACAAATCAGTCTGATTTTAACTTTGTTGCTGCTGGAGACTTTGGTTGCGGTAAGAACGCCAATAAAACAATAACCAATATGTTAACAAGGCAACCCGAGCTAGCCATAGGCTTGGGAGACCTTTCGTATCAAAAGACTGCAGATTGTTGGTTTCGTATTGTTTCCCCATTAGATATCAATGGACGATTAAAAATTGCCCTAGGAGATAACGAAATGTTTCCTTTTAAATTTACTCAATATATGAAACATTTCAACATGGATAAACCATTCTATTCATTTGACTACGGAAAGGTTCATTTTCTTGCATTAGCATCTGCTAAGAATAAAGTAATACCTTATAATCAAACTTCGGAGCAATATAAATTCGTTAATAATGATCTAAGAGCAGCACATCAAAATAAAAATATTAATTGGATAGTAGTTTACTCTTTCCGAGCTTTTTATTCTTCTAATACAACACATCCGGGGCTTGATGAATTGCAGGATCTGTATCATCCCCTCTTTGATAAATATGGAGTAGATGTTGTCCTCCAGGCTCACAATCACAATTATCAACGTACGTATCCAATTAATTATAATGAGACTAAAACATTTACTCCTATTATAACTGATAGAGACACTGAGAAATACAACAATGATCCCAAAGGGCCTATATTTGTCACAGTAGGAACTGGAGGGGAGGATCTCTATAATTTTACTGGTCAAGCACCATACGTTATAACTCAATTCCAAAGACATGGATTTTTAAATATAGATATTGTAGAAAATGGAACGAGGTTGAATGGAGTCTTTTACGAGAACAGAGATAACAGTGCCAAAGATCATTTTACAATAAAAAAGTAGCTAATCTACCAATTATTCATCTATTAACACTTCGATAATCGTTTGTGATGAACAATCTATCTAAATTAATAGATCCCTGCTCATCAATTTTTGCGTATTTCAGACTTTGTCATTCATTAATTACATCATTCAGTAGATGTTTTGGTATTTTGGCCAATTGTTCTACTTTCCAATGGCAGCTCCAACAAAATCCGCAAACAACACAGGTAAATTGTGTTCTTGTTTTGCATGAACGGCATACCTTATATTCCAACTTGATACTATTTCTCAAATATTCGTGTTTTAGGTACTTATTTTTCTCCCCGACCAGTCGGGAATTCATTTCTATCTATAATTATGTCGGTCCCGAAATATAACTCTTCTTTTGCGGTAATACCAAATTACATATCGTTCTTTGCTGAATAATAAAAAAATATGAATTCATTTGCTGTATATTAATATGATACCATAATACGATAAAGTGGCGATTAAATTCGACTTTTTTTAGATGAGATGTATTCAATATTCATAAACAGTATCTAAAATTGTTATCGAATCATTGTATTTGATACTTTTATTTCCACTGTCTTCGATCGCCTTCCAACAGTCCAGAATCACCATGTATTCTATCAATATGTTTGGATAACTCCTCATTATTGTTAAATTTCGATGCGCAATACGGACATGATACTTGGGTATTATCGCTCATGCCAAAATAACTGTCTCTGTTCAAATTAATTCTTTTGTTTACTAACCTTATTACCTTGCTATTGTAAAACATGCAAGAGACAGGTTATTAGAATGGGTCTTACTACCTAATGTTTTTCATAAAATGATATCAAGTCATCATCAGTTTCTATTATCCACTCTACTAGTGTATCATCTAATTTATGATATTTTAGATGATCTCTTCTTTTTTCTTTAATTATTTCTTCTTTACAGATTCCACATTTCATGGAAAGATTTGGCACTGGTAATGTCAAAGTATAATTTTAACATATATATCACTAGTGATATTAGGGCCTAAAATGTAACACAGGTTTCTAAGATGTCTTTATTTTTGAATGTTTGATGTAAAAGGTCAAGAAATTAAGAAAAAAATAAAAAAGTAGATTATAAAGAAAACCTATTTCCTTTATATCCTTTGTTCTTTTATTGAAGTTTGTAGAAGTTCGCCAATTTCGTTGTGCATCTTCAAGAAATTGAGTCCTTTCTCTGTAGTTTTGTAGGTTTGTGAGCCTTCTAAATATTCTAAGAGGTTATTTTCAATAAGTACAGAAAGGTATTCCCTCAATTGAGCATAGCTAAGAAATGCTTTGTACATGATTCTCGTTTTAGTTGCCCCACCATTTGCTGCTTCTAGTATCATTGCTACTATTTCTGTTCTGCTTCTGTATTTCATATTCAAATACACTAAACTTATTTATTTTAATGTATTGGCACAATAATCTAGAACATAACTTCATTGACTATACAAGATTGTATGTTATACGATAACATTCTGAAAAATGTCCAGTAATATTTTATAAATGAAAAAAATATAATTATTAATCCAGTAAATCATTTACGATGAATTAAGCTGTATCTCTTGTAAGCACTTCATTCAACCAATTACCTTCTGTCCCGTCTCCTTGAGAATCACTCGACGGAGTTGACTCCAGTTTTTCGTCATTCTCAATGTGCTCTGAATGAGCTTCCTCTTCGCTAATATGGTCTATGGACTCTTGGGAAGGGCTGATATTTCTGTCTTCTAATTCATTTGACACAATCTCTGAATCTGACTGAGTGATCCTTGAGAGAAAGCTGTTTATTTCGTCCTTTTCTAATTTAATACGATCTAGTAACTCGATCGAATTTGTATTGATTTGCTGATAAGTTTCTTCAACAATATCATTACTTCTGTACTGTAGCTTTGCGTCAAAAATAATCGTTTTGATGGTTGTGCTTTGCAAATCTAATTCTTGTAGTCTTGAATTCAGAGTAGTTTTGACGTCTTGTTCGTTACTTTGCAAATCAACTAATCTCTTCTCATATATTAAGCGCAATACTTCAGCGTCATCCTTCATTAGGTCGTTATCTACTACCAAGTTTTCAAGCGCCCTAACTCGCTTGAGTGTAAGGTTTTTTTGTCTTAGTAACTTCTGGGCTTCCATTCGCCACTTCGGTATAAAAATTACAAAGTCTCCTTGTACAAGCAACTGTTCATATGACAGTTTTTTTAATCCAATTGATCCACAATCCACGCCTATTGATTCTATAGAACCATCGATATCAGTAACTAACCCGATAACCTTTCCCACATATGCTCCATACATATCTTTTACTTGTTTTCCGATAAATTCGAGCTTTATATCGCTCATGAGGTTGAAATCATATTCAGATATAATGATGGCATTGTTAAAAATAATGAATAATTTGGTAGATGTTTTAAAGCTAGGTATAGAATTACTTTGAAAGGACTCTAATCTGAATAAATATGTATATGGACTGTTTTGTATTAGTATTATGAATTTCAGCTCTGTTTATGATTTTTCAGATCGAGAAAAATCTATTCTCGATCAGCACTTTTCAAATACAGATAAGCACGTATTTGCGATTATTACTCCACGACAGGTAGACAGAGGAGCATTAATGTCGAGATATTCTCGATCAGACAAAACAATGAGAAAGATTTTTTTAGATGAATTTGTTACGAATCCAAACAGAGGAAAGGAATTTTACAGTAAAATATTATCAGAATACGGTGATGATTCGGTTGCGGAATTAGGGGAGGCACAACTTGCGGTTGAGTGGATCTCCAACATTGCGGCAAAAAAGATTGAGGATGGAAGAATAGGGCTATCATATTTGGAAAAATCTTCTCGCTACATACCATTTGATAGGAAAATTGGTAACAAGTATAATTATTATAGAGATGAGAGAATACTCAAATCAAAATATGCGGATGTTTATATAGAATCTTGTGACAATGCATTCGATGTTTATAGTAAAAGTATCGATCTAATGCAGAAATTTATAGCGGAAATCGAACCAATTGACGATTTTATCTATTTTGACTCAATTTCAAATTCAGAAAAACCCTTCTCAAAGCTTACAAACCAGCAGGATATAGAATCTGCTAAGAAAGTATACAGGAGTACAGTAAGATCTAGAGCTTTGGACATTCTACGTAACCTATTACCTGCTGCAACTCTTACCAATTTGGGGATCACTGGAAATGGCAGAGCGTTTGAATATCTTTTAACAAAATTATACTGCTCTGAGTTAACTGAGCTTAGGAATTTGGCAAATCTATTAAATTCTGAATTAGATTGCGTTATACCATCTTTTATCAAAAGGGTAAATGAAAAACATGGGAAATCTCTTCAATTATTTATAACAAACACGAATAGGGAAATATCAAAAATGACTGACAAATATCTAGGAAATTTACAACCTGATTATTCACCTCAGGATGTAAGGTTAATTGATTATACTGATAATAAAGATGCGCTAGTGAAGGTCGCCTCTGCAATATTATATGAAAATGCACATGGACAATCACTCTATGATATAATAAAACTAGTTAAATCATTTACACAAGAAAAAATAAAGGAAATAATTTTTGCCTATACAAAATTTCGCGGAAACAGAAGACATAGACCTGGTAGGGCATTTGAAATGGTGGAATATTTATTTGAAATGTTTACCAACTTTGGGATGTTTCGTGATTTGCATCGTCATAGAATCCTTACTATTGAAAGGCAATTACTTTCAACAAAACACGGATATGATATTCCTAAAGAAGTTATTTACTCAGGAATTGAGAAAGATTTCAAAGATTGTATGTATCTTTCAGATAATGTTTATCGGAAACTTGCAAAGACCATGCCTTATGAAGCTCAGTATGCCGTTAATTTCGCCTACAAATATCCATATTTTATAAAAATTAATTTAAGAGAGCTTTATCACATGGTTGAATTGCGTACTATCGCCCAGGGCCATCCAGATTATCGGTATATATGCCAGGAAATTTATAAAAAAGTCAATGATGTCCATCCATTACTTACTAAAGGAATGAAATTTGTAGATCTAAATCGATACGAGCTTGGAAGATTTGAAACCGAGAAGAGAAGTGAAATGAAGAGAAGACAATTATCATCTTAAAGATAGCTGATAAAACGTTCTTAAAAAATAATCATACTAGATTCAGAACCATTTTTCCAGTGATTGATTCTTATTCTTATTTGAATTTTGTAGCTTTTGTAAGCCTGAATTAACACGATCTGCTGAAAAGTTTTTTTCATTACATAAGAATTCAATTGTATTATCAAAATCAACAGATTCAAACTTAAGTTCATCATTAGTAACATTCGCAACTTTCGGTTGCAAGAAAAGTTCTCTTATTTCTTCGTACGGAATATTGGACAAAGGTTCTTTAAGTTGATCGATATTTTCTAATTTTGAATATTTTTGAATAAGTTTTAATGCAGTTTTTGGACCTATCCCTGGTATCCCTCCATAATTATAATCAGTTCCTATTAAGATTCCTACGTCAACTAGTTGTTCATTTGTTAATTTAGTATGACTAAGTATATCCTCAAGATAAAATATTTCTAGAGGTACTTCAATGTAGGAATTTCTATTAGGAACTTTCCTCCTGCCACTTATTGTAATATTTCTCACCAACCTCTTTGCACCAAATAAAATAGAATCATAATCCTGACTAGCACAAACATGTACTAGCCCGGAATTAGTTAGCTTTGCTGCAGTGGCTTCTCCTTCTGATGGAGCTTGTATAGTCGGTATTCCTAATAGAGAAAGTAATTTTTTTGATTCTTCAATCATTTTATCAGTCAAGACTGACGTTGCCTGGCCATATTTTCTTGCTTCTTCTGGCTTGCCTTGGAGAATCGCTTTCTCATATTTTTCAGTTGCCAACTCCTTAATATGACGCCTACGTTGAATTTCATCAATTTTTAAGTCATTAGGTACTCCATCAAAGACATAGACAAGCCTGATACCTTCCGCTAGTAAATTGATATTACGATAGAATAAACCACTCAAGTGACTAGTTATTTCTCCTTGAGAATTAGCAAGAAGTTCTCCGGTGGATCCGCGAATTGTAGCTAGAAATTGATGAATAGTATTGAAAGCATCAACAGCAATTATTTTATTTGATAAATCATTTAGTTGAATGTTTTTGTTGGTTAGGATAGGTTTTAGATCTAAGCCCATTAACCGAATTATTGTTCACACAATCTTTTTACTTTTTTCAATTTCTTTTTTATAGTTAGATAAATTGAACTGAACTTTATATACATCAGAATAGAGCCGCACTCGCATTTTGACTTTTGTTCTTTACGGCTATGCGATTATAATTTATAATAATTATCTGTTCGGATGATTAAAATTAAAAATTGTAAAAAAATGAATTTTGGGGTTATGGTTTAACCTTCTTCCCATCCTTTTACGAACAAACCATTCCTCTTTAGTGGAATAGGCTGACCTGGTGTATAATCCATTGGTCTCATCCAAAAGATTGCTTTAGTTGGGCAAACGCCTATGCATGCACCATCTGAAATGCATCTTTCCGGATAGAATACAAAAGCTTTACCTCTTTTCCATCCTTCAACTGGTTTTACCCTCAATACATCTGGACCAAGAGCGGTGCAAATTTCGACACATAAAGCACAGCCGATACAATGTTGTTCGCTAACATCTGGAAGTATTGCTACTGGCATTTAATTCACTTAAACAGAAGTAAAGTCGAAACTATTTAAACGCTGTGTTGTTTTATAACAGCGATATAAATATTTCAAATTGTAATAAAATTCTGTATATAATAAATATAAAGCAAAAGCTAGAAATTATATTTTCTAAGTGCTTTACATTTGGTTCATAAAATCACAGTACTTGTACCGGTAATTATTGGATGTATAATACTGGGTATTTTGGGATTAATGTTTGTTCCAGAAGGAATAAAAAATAGGAATTTAGATTTTTCAAAAGGAACGATAGCAGTAAACAATCAGTCAATAAGGGTCGAGATTGCTGAAACTCCAGCTGAACGTCAACGATGGCTGACTTTTAATACTGAAAAACTACCATTTGACTCTGCTCTCCTTCTTGTTTATGACAAGTCTGATTTGAATTCTTTATGGCTTCTGAACATAGAATATAATTTGGATTTGATTTGGTTGGATAGTGCGGGCAATATTGTTTATATGATAAAGGATGCAGTACCGTGCAAGAATACTTTGGATGCTGCGCAGTGTACTTATAAGAATACAATACCCTCAAAATATATTCTTGCAGCAACATCAGGATTTATTGATTACCACAATATCACGAACGCTTCAAAGATAAAATTAATTTCAACATAAAATTCATTATGTTGAATCTTTCGATTTAGCGATGTGTAAGAAATCTCGATATACTTGTTTTATTTCCTCAATTGATGCTTCGTCCTCAAGGGTGCTAGTATCACCAATAATATCAGAGTTGGTACTTATTGATTTCAATAATCTCCTCATTATTTTACCGCTTCTTGTCTTTGGCAATTTGTTTGTAAAATGGATCTCGTTAGGAGTAGCTATTGGTCCTACTGTCTTTCGGATATGACTGACAAGATCTGCCTTTAATTCCGGTGATTCCGAGTACCCAGTCTTAAGAACAAGAAATGCGACAATTGCTTCCCCTTTTTCCTCATCTGGCTTACTGATTACAGCTGCCTCAGCTATAGCTTTGAATGATACAAATGCACTTTCTAATTCCATAGTTCCTAGTCGATGACCGGCTACCTTGAGGACATCATCGGCTCTTCCTAGCAACCAAATATAATTATCCTCATCTATGAGTGCAAAATCAGCTGAATAATAAAATCCTTGAAATTTGTTCCAATATGTATTAATATATTTTTCATTGTTGTTCCATAATGTCATTAACATGCCTGGCCAGGGTTTTTTTATGACCAAATAGCCTTTATTATTGGCATTAACATCAACTCCTTTATCATCCACTATTCCAATATCTATTCCCGGCACTGGAAATGTTCCGGACCCAGGTTTCATAGGTATTGTATCAATACCTAGACATTGACTTATCATAATTCCACCTGTTTCGGTCTGCCACCATGTGTCAATTATAGGACATTTTTCCTTACCAATTGTTCTAAAATACCACAACCATACGTCGGGATTTATTGCTTCACCTACTGTGCCTAAAAGACGCAATGACGATAAATCAAATGTATTAGGGATTGACAAGTCGTGTTTCATGTATATACGCAACGCTGTAGGGGTGGTATACAGAATAGTGGCTCTGTGATTTTCAACTAGTGCCCAATATCTATCGGGTGTTGGGAAATCAGGAGTTCCCTCATAGAGAACACTTGTTACTCCATGTAATAAAGGTGCATATACCATGTAGCTATGCCCTGTGACCCATCCGATGTCTGCAGTGCACAAAAAAATATCCTCATCTTTATAATCAAAAACCCACTTTGCCGTTGCATAGAGATGTGTAAGATAACCACCCGTACTATGAAGTACACCTTTTGGTTTTCCAGTAGTGCCTGAAGTATACAAGATGTAAAGCGGGTGAGTACTTTCCACAAATTCAGGGAGGCAGTAAGATTTTTCCTTTTTGACCAGTTCATGCCACCAAAGATCACTTCTATTCATTTTGATTTCTGATGTTCCTCTTTTAAGAACAATTACATTTTCTATGGATGGACTTGACGTAATGGCATTATCAACTATTTTTTTTAGCTCAAGTATTTTCGCCCTTCTTATTCCCTGATCAGCAGTTATGATAAGTTTGGATTTTGAATCATTTATGCGATCGGACAATGCTTGGGAACTAAATCCAGAAAAGACAACAATGTGTATAGCTCCGATTCTAGCACATGCTAACATAGCAATTGGCAATTCGGGAACCATGGGTAGGTAGATTGTAACTCTATCGCCTTTTTTAATTCCCAAATGGCGTAACGCATTTGCAAATTTATTAACTTCTATGTACAACTGATTATAAGTAAGTGTTCGGACATGACCAGATTCGCTCTCCCATAATATCGCTGCTTTATTTTTAGTAATATTATTAATGTGCTTATCAAGGCAATTTACTGATGCATTTAGCAATCCACCTGTAAACCATTTTGCAAAAGGTGGATTCCAATCAAGAATCTTGTCCCATTTTTTATTCCATATCAAGTTTTCTGCTTGCTGAGCCCAAAATTCCTCTATATTTTCTAACGACTTGGTTCTTAATTCCTGCAGAGATTTGCCTTGCAAATTTACTTCTAGTGTCTTATTGTGTCCTTCTAAATTTGTTGAGCTGTTTTCTTCCATCATTTAAATCTGTAATTTGGCATATTTGTTTTAAAAGTATTGCGTGTAATACTCGAGTGTTACAACAACTTTTTCATATGCAATCCTAAAATCATACTCGAATGCCATGAAAAAAATAAATCTATGCCACTGAAGAAATGAAATGTTGCTAGAATGGGATGAACAGATTAAAGCTCATCTAATGTGGATTTGGGGTGGAGAAGATGGCTTTATGAAAAGGAAGAAGGAGGGAATGCTTGTTGTAACGGATAAAAAACTCATATTCATAACGAAGACGAATATGTCATACAGAATTCATGATGTACATTCACAGCGACAGCTCTTACGATTTAAGGAGAAGAAAAATGTTTTTCTACCAATAGAAGGTTATGGAATTACCGAGTTAAACAAAGATATTGAAAAAAGTGATCAAAATATTGTATTCCCTTTTTCTCAAATTTCTGAGTTGTCTTTTCTTGAAAAAAGGTGGGGTACAGAACTTAAAGTTAAGATCAATAATGAAAATCAAGAGAAAAAGTATAGTTTTGCAGTTGTAAAGGGTTGGGTGAAATATCCAGCAAAGGATCCCCTACAATTTCATTATGTGGATTGGAATCCAATAATAACCTTATTCAAGATGTCATAGAAATTCATTAAGCTTAATATCAATTATCTAAAAAAAATAAAATAAAATATAAACAATATTTTAACTACCCTTGTGATGGAAATTAGGATGAAAGATAAGAAGCTATTTCTTGTGGGAGTAGGTCCAGGATCGTCGGCCTATTTGACAGATATAGTAAAAGATGTATTAAGAAAATCTAAGTATTTGATAGGTTATAGATACACATTATCAATTATAAAAGATTTGATTAATCCTAATTTTCATGAGGTCTACGAAGTAACCATGAAAAATCAGGATGAAATTTACAATGAGGTGTACAAAAAAATGCAACTAAGTGAATTTTGTACCATTCCTTTTACTGGGGATGTAAATTTTTCAGAGTCTGAAGTAGTTGATAGACTGCTTGAAATCTTTGGTACTGATAATGTGGAATTAATGCCAGGGATAAGCGCTATTCAAGTGGCTGCTTCTAGGGCAAAAATTCCATTGGATAAGGCAAGAGTTCTGAGTTTTCACGTAACTGAGGATATTGAGAATAAGAAAAAAGAATTAGTCGAGGCAATAAATGATAAGAAGAGTGTGGTATTGCTCCCAAGGCCTTGGAATAATACAGAAAAGAATTTTATGCAATCAGAAATAGCATCATACCTTAAACGCGAGGGAATAGATACTTCAAAACTAATAGCTTGGGTTTTTGAATTTTTGACCACAGTTGAGGAAAGGGTATTTAGGGGCAAGTTGAATGAATTAGAGAATATGGTTTTTAGTCCAATGTCGGTGATGGTTATTGATCAGGTCAGGCGCAAAACATATTTGGAATTTAATTGAGATTTATACTATTTCAATGAATTTATACCTGCAGAGTGTCTGATTAAATCCCATTCAATAATAGCACTAAATAATAGAATTATTGCTACGATGCCAATTTCAATGGCAGTATGTATGAGATTCTCTTTAATCATTGATCTTTTTAAAACGCAAATTAGCAACAAATAACTTCTAGAGATCGCTATACCGTACGAAACAAGCTCCATGATTCCAAATATTGTCAAAAAAACAAGTAACGGTGGTACCTGAGTTGGTAAACCTCGTGTTATGATCATGAAAATATTACCCGTACTAAATCCTGAAAAGAGACCAAACGCAATTCCAATACCCGGAACAAACATCAGAATTGATATTAGAAAGTTGTTAACAAATATGCCCATGCTATCAATATTCTTGATTTTATTTTGAAATTGTTTTTTTAAAAGTTCTGAAGTAGTTTTGTCAAATGAGATAGAGGTCCCAATCAGAAAGAAGATCAAAAATAGAAAAACAAAAAGCCCTAGGTAAAGAATTCTTTTTTTAAAGTTGTATTTGTACATGTATCTCATCCACAATGTTTGTGCCTTTTAATAATATCATAAAACAAAACATTTTTAGCATTTATGTTTGTTCTGTTGAATAATTAAATTTGGATTCAGTGTCTGTTGCATTGATTTATGCGATAAATAGAGGATATCAAGTTCATCCTGATGCTTTTGCTTTTCTCAAATCCCTAGATTGCGATGTTGAAAAGATAATCAAGACCATCGTCGAGGCTAAAAATAAGTTCAAAATGAAGTCTCCAATATTAATCGATGATATAAAAAATGCAATCTCCCCGGCCGTAAATCATATTAATATTAATGAACCTGAAATAACGAATACAAACAAAACCATAGAAACTGATGATGACGGTTACAAAATCATTTTTGATCCTACAAATATGATAAACTCCGAAGAAAAGAAGAATTTTTTTAAAATTTTTGAAAGTCGATATAAAAAGACTTTAAAGATTTTGTCAAGTCGACCAGAAAGCAGGCAGATAAGAAAAATAAAAAACATTAAAGAATTTAGGAATAAATCCAGATTTAATTCTCTAGATAAAGAGAATGGAGGGCCGCAGGTCACTGATTCTGTTTTCGTTGCAGGTTTGATTATGCTTAAGAGAAATAGGATAAATGATGTAGAATTGGTGATTGATGATACTACAGGAAGTATTCCTGCAGTTTGCAGAACCAGGGATTTAATTAGTGAAGCTTCAACGCTTGTTTTGGATCAAATGTTAATGTTAGAAATTTCTCCTAGTAAACGAAATTCAAATGATTTCATTGTTAAAGACATCATATTTCCAGATATTCCTGAACATGTTGCGACTAAATCGGGTACTGAATCCTATGTAGCTCTCATATCTGATTTACATATAGGCAGTAAATATTTCATGGAAAAGGAGTTCAAAGGTTTTGTGAGTTGGCTATCGTCAGACGATGACATTGTAAGAAAAATCAATTTCGTCTGTATAGCAGGTGATATCGTTGATGGGATAGGGATTTACCCCAACCAGGATAGAGAATTAATCGATTTGAATATTAATAGTCAAATCTCATATGCAGCAGCTTTACTTGATAAAATCCCCAAAAGGATGCATGTATTTTTGATTCCTGGCAATCACGATCCAGGTAGGAGGGCTTTACCACAAACTGCATTGACAAGCTTGCGTGATTTTAAATCCCTGGAGAATTTCAGTATTTTGGGTAATCCCTCACTCATTGAATTGAATAGAGTGAAATTATTGATGTTTCATGGCCAGAGTTTGGACGATGTTATTGCAACAGTTCCTGGATTGAGCTATTCAAAACCGGTAGAGGCGATGAAAATTTTGCTAAGGTCTAGACATTTGTCACCAATATACGGTAACCGTACACCGATCGCTCCCGAGTCGGAGGACATGTTAGTTATAGATGATGTGCCGGATGTTTTTCATGCTGGACATGTACATATCACTCAAATTGGAAGATACAAAGGTACCCTAATAGTAAACTCTGGTGCTTGGCAAAGGCAGACGAAATTTCAACAAACAATGGGTATCAATCCAACCCCTGGGATATGCATATTAGTGAATCTGGCTACTCTTCAATCTTTTAAAAAAGATTTCAATTATTAATTTCATCAACAATAGCTGACAATAGAGAATCGTTTTTAACGGCTTCTTTTATTAACGAGATTTGAATATGTAATTTGATTCGTTGTGTCCTTCCATAACGTCCTTGGTTCACTATATTTGTAGTTATTAATCCTAATTGATCAAGTTCTCCTATTATCTGTGTCATTCTTCTCTGGGTGAGAGGTTCTTGCTCAAGTTTAGAACAGTATTGTTGATATACTGTATAAATTTCGCCAGTACTTGCGTTTTTAGCTTTTACTATTGAAAGTATTAGTAGTTTGGTGTGCAGAGTTGAGTTACTCAAAATTTCAAAGTTAGTATCGCTGTCAATTTTTTGTTGGGCGCTTCTTATATGATCTTCGGTTATTTCCATAGTCATTGATCTCTCTGCGATTTCTGCTGCAACTCTTAAAAGATCTATTGCCTTTCGTGCATCACCTGTTTCTTTACCGGCTATTGCAGCACACAAATTGATTACACCTACGGGAACAGCATTCTCATAAAAGGCAAGCTTGCATCTGTCAACCAGAATTTCTTTTAATTGTTCGACAGTATATGGATTAAAAACCAGTTCTTCTTCGCTTAAGCTGCTTTTTACTCTTGGATCTAATTTATCCTTAAATGTTAAGCTATTTGAAATACCTATCAGACTGATGAACTGATCTGATGAAATTCGCTCATTAGCTCTTGTAAAGTTATAGAGAATATCATCACCTTTTCTATTAACAAGTGAATCTATTTCATCTATTACAAGCACAACTTTAATTGATTTCCGTTTTATGAAATCAAGGATTCTATCAGTGGCCTCACTCATAGATAGTCCAGTAAAGTAAACTTGCATTTTTCTTTCTTCCTTATTGATGTTGAGTAATTCGGCGATTTCATAAAGGATTTTGTACGGTGTGTTTGAATTCTTTGCATTAATGAAAGGAACTCTAAGCTTTATGTCATGTTCATTGGCCTTCTTGTGCAAGTGTTCGGTAACGTTTTTTACAACTGCTGTCTTTCCCGTACCTGGTTTTCCAAAAATCAACAGATTGGACGGTCGGCCTTTTTTAAGTATAACTGATAATGATTGCGCTATTGAGGCAGTTTCTTTAGTTCTGAAAAGCAACTTATCTGGTACATAGTCGATGGTTAAGACTTGCCTGTTTTTTATGATGTTTTTATTTTTAATCGCGCTATCAAAAATAGTGTTTAAGATGTCATCTTCCAATTAGAGACCTCACCGCACACCCCTCTCTTTCTCTTGTATCTCAATATAATATCTCAATATAATAAACTCATATTGCAAATGGCATGTATATAAAATAAAAACTCCTAAATCAAATTTCTTTTATTTTGTTGTTAATTTTAGTTATTTGCAATTTATCGAATAGTAATAAGATAGTAAGATAATCTCGATACCTCAATGGGAAATATAGGGGTGGAGATTTGAAGTATTGTTCAATGATGTTAATTTATAATCACATAAAGTCATCCAAATAACCCCTTTATTTCCGGTGGAATCTAATTAACAGAGATAAACAGTGTTAAGAAGTCGGGAGAACCCCTTTATTTCCACTGGAAAGAATTCAGCTAAATACAGTAGAAGATTGATTAACTACAAACAAAAAATGGGCGTAATTTATCCGATGAAAAATTGGTTAACAATAGCTGACCTGTTTGTTAACTTGTTAATCTCTTTAATTGTTAAGTGTGAGGTAATTCCAACTCTCGATCTGTCATCAGCAACGAAAAAAGTCAAAATAGAATTAGAAGATGAAAATGGACAAAAATATAACTTGACTCTACAAGGCAGTTTAACAAAAGAAAAAATAATGAATGTAATTGAGTTTGTACAATTGTTTGAAAAAAACTCAACGCAAACGCAGAAAGAGTTTGAACATAAAGAAAATGATGAAAGATTAGGGCCAAAATTATGGAATTTAATAACTGAGAACTTTAGGTATCATACATTTACCTCTACTGATTTAATGCGGCTTTACCAAGACCTGTATTATGAATCCATGCAATTAAGCGTGATTTCCATTTATTTGTCACGATTTTATCTCAAAAAACAACTTAACAGATCAAAAAATGGCAAACAATGGGTATATTCCGTGATTAAGGAAAACTTGAATTACGAAAATGAGAGTTATGATAAATCTAATCACGCGAATTTGTTGTCCGTTCCAACAGTCTACGACCTTCATCTGTGATTTTATATCTGAAAGGTCTTGTGCTCTCATCCCTCATAACGACATCCTCAGAGTATAATTTTTTTAACAATCGAGATGTATGTTCACGTGATTTCTTGATTTTAGCTTGAATTTCTCTCGATGTTAATGGCACTTCTAACATTTTGAGCACTGAATCCACAGTATTTAATCTCTGCATACTCTGTTCACCGTTCTCATTGTTCATGATTATCACATCTTTCATCACAGGTGGTATATTATGTGATATTTTTTTGTGTGATTTATCATTAGCTGTATCACCTGTTGTGACAGATTCGCGTTGAATGTCTTGTAGAATGTCTTGTATTTCCACCTCCTTTTGTGGACTAATTTTTAATTCAATCATGTCCATCTTAGTTCGCAAGTCTGAAATAATCTGATTATATTCATCAAACTTCTGAATATAGCTATCAATTAGCATGTCCTTAAACTTATGATTCTCTTTAAGACGATCTTTTATATCACGAGTGTACCCAAAGTAAAAAAAAACAAGGAACGATAAAATGAAAAGTGTAATAGAAATTATCACATCTAATAGTGAATAGTGCAAATTAGCGTCAAAAATATTCATGTGATATCATGTGATTGACAGTTGGATATTAATTTTTACTATAACAATACAAGCTTTCTAATCACATTATCTATTAGAGATATCACATCATCTAAAGAAGTTTCATCAATTACATCATTTTGTTTATTTGATATCACATTGAGTTGATTATTAACTTGATCAAGTACCGAAAATGCTTGTATGTCAACAGCATTCAGCAATCGCAATAATAATAACGTGTATACCACACTTCGTGTCTTGTCTCTACATTGTCTTAATTGTCGATAATAAGCACCGGAAGTTATATTATTCATGGGTTTAGCTTTGAATACTTTATTATAAATAATTGATGTTTGCTTCTTTGTAAGTATAGAATTTGCAATAAAATGATTCAAAAGAACTGTAAAATTCATATTACTACTTTCCATTTACTATACAAATTTGTATAGTACCATGTTCTAATTAACTTTATTGAAAACAACTATTCAATAGGTTCCAAATCCCAAATGAGATTATTATTATACGAGTAATTACTTTGAGAAATGATGGAAATACAGGGCACTGAAAAGTACATTCTTAGTGAAATCAAGAGACAAAAAACCTTATGTTTTCCACTCATTGACTCTGAAAACTCGTTTAAGACTATGGAAGTGGCAAGAAGATTAGAACAGCTTGGTGCTTCAGCTATATTAGTCGGCGGCTCATCAACATCAGATCAAATTGAACTATCTAAGTTTGTGACAGATCTAAAGAACAACGTTAAGATCCCAATTATTTTATTTCCAGGAAATATCACAGGAATATCACCAAGTGCTGATGCGATTTTATTTAGTTCCCTACTTAACTCTGAAAATCCTTACTATATAACGGGTGCCCAAGCGCAGGGAGCTTTGGTCATCAATAAATACAATCTAGAAGCTATTCCAACCGGCTATCTTATTATTGGTGATGGATCGACTGCCTGGTTTATTGGTCAAGCTAAATCCATTCCTTTTGACAAATCAAATATTGCAGTAATGTATGCTCTCGCAGCATTTTACATGGGTATGAGATTTTTATATCTTGAAGCAGGATCCGGCGCATCACAAAATATTCCGCCTGAGATGGTAAGCGCGGTGAAAAAATACTATAAGGGAATACTAGTAGTTGGTGGGGGAATAAATTCCGCTGAGACTGCCAAAAAAATATCTAATGCAGGCGCTGACATCATAGTCATAGGTACCATGATTGAGAAAGTAAAAGACTGGGAGTCAGAATTTGCAAATATTATCAAAGCAATAAGAAATTGAGCAGTCATACCAATGAAATCAAAAACGTCCAAATTCCTTCTCATTACATAGTTTATCACAACGAAATTTCAAAATATATTGAGGATTCCATGTTTGTCGCACAAACGGCCAAGAAACATGGCCTTGATATATCCGAAAAAGTTGAATCACAAATTGGTTATGATTTAGCAGACAGGATAGCAAAGATACACGAAATCGACATTTCTAGTAGATTAAGAACGCTTTTGCCAGAATTGGGAAAAGAAATGACGGCATTAAAGATAGCTGAAGAAATAGTACTTGGTAAATATGGCGGAATGACTATCGAAGAAAAGCTAAACAACGCAATAAGAGTCGGACTGTCTGTTGTAACTGAAGCTGTTACCGTAGCTCCATTACAAGGGATATATGATGTTAAAATAAAAACAAATGCCAACAGATCTGAATATCTGTCGGTTTCTTTTGCTGGTCCAATAAGATCTGCAGGAGGAACCGAAGCTGCGGTAACAATGTTAATCGCTGATCACGTCAGAAAAATTATTGGCCTAGACAGGTACATAGCTAATTCATTCGATGACGAAATAAGTAGATATGTTGAAGAATTAAGAATTTATGAAAGAGAGGTAGGCAACTTCCAGTATAAGGTCTCTGATGATGATGTAATTCATTGCGTAAGTTCTCTTCCTGTAGAAATTGATGGAGTAGACACGGATCCTGTAGAAGTGGTCGGTCATCGAAATCTGCAAAGAGTTTCTACGAACCGAGTCCGCGGGGGCGCATTAAGAGTTATGAATGATGGTTTGATTGGCAGAAGCCGAAAATTATTGAAGATAGTTGAAACTCTAAAATTAGACGGTTGGGACTGGCTCAAAAATCTGGAAGGAGCAATTCAAACTCCAGAAGACGATGCTGTATCTCACAGGATGACTGAAGTTATTACCGGGAGACCAGTTCTTTCAATGCAGAAAAAAACTGGTGGTTTTAGATTACGGTATGGAAGAAGCTGCAACACTGGATTTGCTACTATTGGAATTCATCCAACCATTCCGGTACTATTAAACTATGCAATCGCTGTGGGTACACAAATAAAAATTGATGCGCCAGGGAAAGCTTCTACCATCGCACTTGTAGATAGTATCGAACCACCTATTGTAAAATTAAATGATGGAAGCGTCATAAAAGTAGAAACAATAAGCCAAGCAAAATCTTTCGCTAAAAAGATTACAAAAATCCTCTATATGGGAGACATTCTAGTAAGCTATGGGGACTTTCTTGAAAATAATGCACAATTACTCCCATCATCATATGTTGAAGAAATATGGGCTCTGGAATTAAAAAATAAACTAACGACTACGGATTCTCATTCATACTTGAATATATTTGACAGTGACAGGTTACTTCAGTTAATACAATTTCCATTAGAAAAAAGACCGTCAATCACTGAAGCATTCGAAATCAGTCGATTATTCGACATACCGCTCTATCCACGATATGTTTTTTATTGGAGCGCCTTAACAATAGATGAATTTTCTAACCTACTTGCCAAATTACTCAAAAATAAAGAGATAATAAAAATAACTAATGAAGAAAAATTATTTACTAATGATCCAGAACTCAAAAAAATTTTTGAGAAGCTTGGAATAATACATTCCCTTTGTCTTGACGGCAGGAAAATAAGAATTGATGATCCTGATCAACTATACATAGTAACCTCATTGATCTCCATTTGCGTGAAATATGAAACTGATCCTTCTAAGTTCTTAAAACCAAATGTTCTCTTAGACGACGATCCAAATCATATTAAACTGCACATTTTGGATACTATTTCAAAGTTACTAAATGTTACCATAAAAGAAAAGTTTTCTTCTTCAATTGCAGTTCGTGTTGGACGTCCAGAGAAAGCCGCAGATAGAAAAATGAAACCGCCTGTTCATGTCTTATTTCCTATAGGAACAAATGGTGGGCCTACCAGAGATATTCTCAAAGCGATGCAAAGGCCGCTTTATATTGAGATCGCCAACAGATTTTGTAAGGATTGCAAAGCACTATCCATAGCCGCTTGTTGCCAAGACTGTCATTCTAGCACGCCGATTCAAGTCATGTGTTCAACGTGTAGATACGAAGCCAATAATGACTATCGGAGGGATATCTGTCCCGTTTGCGGAAATCGTTTAAAGACACATTCACCCGCCGGTTATCCTCTCAAGATTGCTATTGAAAAAGCAAGAAAGCGTCTTGACATACAACCAATTGAGCCACTGAAAGGAGTTAAATCCCTAATGGGTAAAAACCGATGTGCAGAACCTCTTGAAAAAGGAATTTTAAGGCAAAAAAATGATTTGTATACATTTAAGGATGGGACCATACGTTTTGACGCTACAAACGAACCTTTAACTCACTTTAAACCCAAATGGCTTAAAACCAATATCACGAAATTAAGAGAGTTAGGATATATTAAGGACCATACCGGCATGGATTTAAAATCACCAGATCAATTACTAGAATTATTCATACAAGATATAATTATACCAATTCATGCTGCAGAACACCTACTTAAAGTCGCGCAGTTTGTAGATGAAGAACTAACTAATTTCTATGGACTTAAAGCATTCTATAAAATAGGATCCATTGATGACTTGATCGGACACTTGATTGTTGGTCTAGCACCGCATACTTCAGTCGGTATAATTGGTAGAATTATTGGATTTGTCAATTCCCAGGTATGTCTAGGTTCACCGATCTGGCATTCTGCCAAACGAAGAGATTGCGATGGCGACGCAGATTCTATTATGTTGCTAATGGATATCTTTTTGAACTTTTCAAAGGAATATTTGCCCGACAGAATTGGGGGACTAATGGATGCACCATTACTCATCCAACCTTTAGTATTCCCACATGAAGTCCAAAGGCAAGCCCACAATATAGATATTGATGAAAGGTATCCATTGGATTTTTACAGATCTTCTTGGGAAATGGAAAAAGCAAGCAACGTAACTGATAATATTGATCTTATCAAAAAAAGACTAGGGCATACAAATGAATTCTTTGATTATAAATTCACTCATACTACAGACGATATCATGCTAGACGAATCACATAGTTTGTACTCAACATTAAGTACGATGGAAGAAAAACTAAAAATGCAGATAGGTACTGCCAATTTAATCAATGCAGTCGATGCAGATGAAGTGATGTCGATGGTTTTAACGACCCACATTTTACCTGATATTATGGGAAATTTACGCGCTTATTCTTCGCAATCGTTTAGGTGTTCAAAATGTGGACAAAAATACAGAAGAATGCCGCTTGTAGGTCGATGCCTAGAATGTCATAATGACTTGTTACAAACTGTAACACGAGGGAGTGTTGAGAAATATCTGCAGACTGCATTAAACATCTCTTCAGAATTTAGAATCAGCGAATATCTTGTAAGCAGGATCAGCACACTAGAAAAAGAGCTAAATTTACTTTTCAAACAAAGCGTAAAAGATCAGCATACAATTATTGACTTCATTTAATCGCAAATTGATGGCTAAATTTTATATTGTATGAGAATAACATAATAATTTAAAATTATGCTATGTTGATAATAAGAGTGAAGATATTTGAGACATAAAAAGGCTCACATTGCCATCTTTGATACTTTTAAAACTAAGAAAAATAAGTTTACGGGCGAGGCCAAAAGACAAAGGGGTATTATCACTCATCTAGCTTTGGAAAAAAATCCGGAGCTAAAAACACGAACCTCCATTGCCCACGCAATAGCAAAGAACAACGGTATACTATGGCAAAATATCTATTCAGGCATCTTCAAGGATCTCGATGAAGCATTAATTCCATCAGGAGTAGTGAAGGAAGGAGGCCGTCTACCATTAAGACGAGGACCAAAAGCACTGCAATTAGAAGGAGTTCCTTTCTATGAATTAACTGAGACTGGAATTTTAGTTGCATCTTCTATCGAAGAATTGGGAAATATTAGAATGAAAATCCTTGAATCTTACTTTGATACGATGAATATCAATGCATCAGGTAATGATGTCATGAGAAAAAGTATTTTACTCTTGTTAAAAACAATACCATCTTTCATTATAAAAATCATAAGTACATATATCTACGCTTACACCACTGGTGAAATAGATACCATAACCCCTATAACTATTGAGAAATTTCGTTCTGTGTTAAAAGAACAGGTATTTATAGAAAAAGAATTTATCGAATCGTACGATAGTTTATCTCAAAACCAAAGAGAACTCTTAAAAGATTTTTTCAAAATAATTAGCTGATTCTAAATAAATTGTCCTTCTTTAACCACTTTATACAGAAATTAAAATACATATTAAGTTCTGACCTACTATGATTAAATCAAAGTGCAGTTAAGCTAAGCACATAATTCTAGGGATTCCATTTTGACGTTACTATCTAAACAAACGCTTATAATTTACCGTTATATTGATGTATTAGTTATGGCTGATATGAAGATAGTTTTCCTCGGAACATCGGCTGCCATTCCAACTAAAAATAGGGGTTTATCTTCAGTTGTCATCAAAAGAGCAGGTGAATTATTAATATTTGATGTCGGTGAGGGGATGCAAAGAAATTTTCTTCAAACCAAACTTGGAATTAACAGGAAAATGAAAATATTCATAACTCACTTACACATTGATCATTGTTTAGGATTATTAGGATTTTTTCAAACGATATCTCTTCTAGGACGTACAAAAAAGATAGATATCTATGGTGAATCACGATTAAGAGAATTTATAAACGAGAATTTTCGTATAATAAATATTACACTTTCTTTTGAAATCGCCGTTCATGTAATTGATAAAGAAGGAGTTATAGCTACTGAAGATGATTATCAAATCAGTTGTTGCAGAGCTGACCATTCAGTACCTGCATTTTCTTATTGTATCTGTGAATATCCAAGGTCAGGTATATTCAATATTAAAAAAGCAATAGAGCTAGGTATTCCTAAAGGAAATCTATATCGCAGGCTTCAGAATGGTGAAGATGTCGTAGTTGATGGTAAATTAATTAAATCAAATGAAATCGTGGGATCCAAAAGAAAAGGCCGCAAAATTGGTATTTCTGGAGATACAAGACCTTCTTCCAAATTAAAAAGTTTTTTTGATTCGTGCGATATCTTAGTTTTCGAATCGACATACATTAATGATTACCAGAACAAGGCAATCGAGACATTTCATTCTACATCCGCTGAGGCTGCTTTACTTGCCAAAGAGTCGAATTGCAACAAGTTAGTACTCACACATTTCAGTTCAAGGTATAACGATCCAACAATTCTCTTAGATGAAGCAAGAACTATTCACAATAATGTAGATTTGGCAGAAGATATGAAAACCTTTTACATTCCATATTCAGAATGATAGAATCCCAATTAAGGTAGCACTTTTAAATAGTTGGAAAATATTTCCGTATTCTTACAATGGAAAAAAATGATACTGTAATTATTTCGAATGACCAAAATTCTCCTCTTGCAAAAAAGATTTCATTAAATTTACATGCAGAGTACAAGAATATCGAATTACGAATATTCGCTGATGGGGAAAGTAAAATTAGACTAGACAATATGGCTAAAAAGAACTGTATTATCATACATTCTACTTATCCTCCTACAGATCAGCATCTCATGCAATTATTTATGATCATGTATAAGTGCAAAGAAGATGGTGCCAAGGATATCTGTGTAGTAAGCCCCTATCTTGCATACACAAGACAGGATAAGGTATTTGTCAACGGCGAGATTATAACGATTAACCTAGTTGGTAAAATTCTGGCGTCCTTGGGAATTACAAAATTAATAACTATTGACAGTCATAAACCGAATGCACTTAATTACTCTTTTCCAACAATAGATCTCACAGCGATTCCGTCTCTGTCGTCATATGTCAAACATACTCTCACAATGAATAATCCTATAGTCATTTCCCCTGATGAAGGAGGAATAGAAAGAGCAAAAAAATTTGCAGAATTAATTAATGTAAACAGCCTTTCATTAGTAAAAACCAGAGACAGGTTCACTGGCGATGTATCAGTCTCACTACTTGATCAGGGAACGCTAAAAAATTGTGACGCTCTAATAGTAGACGATATGATAAGTACCGGTACCAGTATTATAAAAACAACCGAATTACTTAAAAAGTATCACATTGGTGACGTGTATGCTATATGTACTCACGCACTACTACTTGATGACGCTAAACAAAAATTACTTAATGCTGGGATCAAGGAAGTCATATCTACGAATTCAATTCCCAATGAATTTGCCAAAGTTGATTTAAGCAGTGTCATATCAAATTATTTTTTGAATCAATGATGGCTATTTTAAGGTAAATCGTGCCTATTAGCTTATATTTTTACAATTAATGTAACTTGATTATTCACAGTTTTATCGAGCTCCTCAGTCACTGCTTTAATAACATGTGCAGTGGACGACAAACCAGAAAAATCCAATATCCTTTTCCCATCAACGATATGAATTTGCGGAGCGAGTTCATCTTTGGACAGACCATGGTCGCCAATTAATGATTGAATTTTTTCCTTCAATTCTAGAGGACTACCACTGTATATATCTGCATTTTCAACAGATATTTTAACATGACCATATTTATCAAGGACTAGCACAGGTTGCTTTTTTGACTTTAAAAACAATTTCTTTTTATGTATTTCACATGCAAATATGTAATAATCTTTCATATCATATATTCTCTGTACACCTTCGTTGATACCAAATAGTTCACACGCTAGTATTTCAGCCTCCTCATCGTCTATTTCTTTTCTATCATTGGAACCAACATCTAGATTCATATTACCATAAACCGTAACACGCAAAAGAGATTTTTCGTTTATGTATTCAGATTGGGTAGAAATTGATTCAGGAAGAGCTCCCTTTGAAATGGCAATTTTTTCAACCTCCTGAATAAAGGATGATATTTCATCGGGACTTGGATTACTTATTATCTTTTCCCTTTCTTCTCGAATTGATGCTGTACAAACTCCGATAGATGAGATCACTTCTGAATTATCTGCAATTCTATATTGACAATTCAATTTGGCGGCGAGCATTGGAACAAGAACGGATGCACCTCCTCCACCTCCTATTAAGACAAATTTTTCATCTTTTAACCTATATTCTCTCATTAGAGTTCTTATCGTCTGCAATATCTTTGTGGTTGAAATTTCAAGAATCTTAGTCGCAATTTCTTCCATATCCATACCCAATCTCTTTCCCAAAATTGATAACGCTAGCTGTGCAGATTTTTGATTACCTTTTGCATAGTCGTTATCGGGGATATGTCCTAAAGCATTAGCGGCGCATGTAGTAGTTATGGCAAACCGTTTCCCAGCACCGACTTCTATTCCTATATAATCAATTGGATCTCCTTTTTTGGGCATAAACGTTACTATTTGGCCTCCCTCTAAATCTTGAGGTTCTGCAAAACATGAATATTTCAAACCAGAAATATGAGCAGACCTAGGTCCCACATCAGTTATCTTTTTACCAGACCAACGTACCAGAGAACCACCAGCAATACCGACTACTCTGACATCTAGTGATTTTATACACGTTGGATGATCCATAATTGTAACATATTTGACTTCTGGTTTACCATTTTTTATAATACAAATATTTGTTGAGGTACCTCCAACTTCTATAAAAATACCATTGAGTATTCTTAAGTGTAGCAGAGCCCCCGCCACGCTTGCCGCAGGCCCTGAAAGTACAGTCAGGATTGGTTTGGTTTTAAAAGTATTCATGTCGGTAACACCCCCATCACCCTTCATTATTGTAATTGGAGCAGAGATTTTTTGTTGTCGTACCGCTTTTTCAACATATTTTGCTGTGCCAATAGCCTTTAATAATATACTTGCGTTTATTGCAGCAGTAAGTGTTCTTATTTCAAGACCATATATTCCAGTCAGTTCATGTCCTGCAGTAGCAGGTAGGTCTGATCTTTCCATTACATATAACTCATTACTAGGATCGTCGACACCGTACGCTTCACTAACTATGATAACTTTTGCTCCTTCCTCCTTCAATTCTTTTATTATTTGAAGAATTTCTTCCTTATCTAAGAATTTTGATGTATCTAAAAATCTATAACACGTTTCCAAATACTTATTAGGTCCTAATTTGACGTTACCTAAGTTTGTTCTTTTCACAATATCACTTTTTTCCAAATTTACTCCCATTCCAATAATTCCAACTTTTGTAGTGTCTCCCTCTAACAACGCATTAACAGCCTGCGTTGTGCTGTGAGAGATTAATTCGATATCTGATTCGGAAATATGTTCCCTGCGTATGAGTTTGATTAATGACTCTACTATACCAGTTGATACTCCCTCTTCAGAGAAATGAGAAGTAGGGACTGTGACCTTTCCTATTATCTTACCGGTATTCATATCTATGGCTACTGATTTGGTAAATGTCCCTCCAACATCAACACCAATTCTCACTCTACTCATCATTAAAACCGTAAGATATTTTTTCTCATAATGCCTTATTATTTAAATCCTGTTAGATTTTAGTGTATTAAAGGTTTGAAATTGAAACGGAACGACGATAAGACGCTTTTAATATGATACTAATTTCAACAATTCCTCTCGATTCTTTAATGTAGGAATCCAATCGATATTACCTACTCTCCTTTTTGAATCGTCACTTAAAGCATCGATTAGGCGTTTGATAATTTGATTGCTAGAAGTTGCTGTAGTATCAAACTCAATGATCTTTTGCCTGCCGAATTTTTTTATACTATCGTATAAAGTTATACCCAGAATTTCACTTGTGATGTTTTCTCTAATTTTCTTATTTGAGTATTTTCTTTCTTTAAATGTTTTCAAAAGAGATTCAGGAGAGCGCCGTAATACTACTACGAGATCGGCCTGACTGGGGCTTAGTAAATATGGAGCAATGTGTCCTGTGACAATTACATCGTCGTATCTCTTTAATTCCCTCTTAATCATGATCGTGGCCTTTTTTATATAGACATCGTAAACACCCAACGATTTGTCTCTAAATACGAGCTTATTTTTGATAACAAATTCATTTAAATTCATAATTTTAAATCCTAATCTTTTTGATAACTTGTCGCTGATAGTGCGTTTTCCAACTCCCGGATTGCCGGTTATGATGATTCTCGACAACCTTAAAAATTATAGTTACTCTAATTTATTCTGTCGTTAATTATCATAATGTAATAGAAAATGAAGTGAAAGACTTAAAACCCGTAGGTATAAACAAAGAATTATTAGATGAAAATCACTATATTAGGGTCAGGGAAAGAGGTTGGACGTTCAGGATTTTTGGTAACATCAAACAATACCAACATTTTGTTAGATTACGGGGTGCTTTTAAAAAGAGAACCAGTTTTTCCAATTCATGTTCGACCAAAAGATATCAGTTCAGTTGTTCTTACCCATGCTCATTTAGATCATTCTGGTTTTATACCCTCGCTTTTTTTATCCAATTCGAATATCTCAGTTTTAGGAACAAATCCTACCTTTGATCTTTCTAATTTACTAATTGAAGATATGATCAAAATATCTGGATATTATTTGCCGTTTGATTATGCGGATTTACATAGTATGATGAATCATTCAAAAACTTTACAGTATAGAGAAAGATATCCAATCAATAATATGCAAATTACCTTATACGAATCTGGACATATACTAGGTGGTTCCTCAATACTCGTAGAAAGTGAAGGTAAACGCATTTTTTATACTGGAGATATAAACACTAGAGGTTCAAAAATACTAAGATCTGCAGACTTAGATTTACCAGAAGTTGATATCTTAATAATTGAAAGTACATATTCTCAAACAGAACAGACCCCACGAGAGGAATCCGAAAAAAATCTTGTTGAATTTGCATATAACGTTGTAGAAAGAGGAGGAACTCTTTTCATACCGGCGTTTTCAGTAGAAAGGGCACAAGAGATTGCATCGGTTTTAAAAGCTTGCAATTTTAAATATAGAATATCTATGGATGGGATGGCACTAAAAGCCAATGAAATAATGTTGAAAAATCCCTCATTTTTAAAAAATCCTGAGGTATTTAGAAAAATTATATCAGAAATTGAATGGGTTCAAGGATGGAGAAGAAGAAAACAATTGGTAAAAGAACCAGGAATAATAATCTCTCCTGCAGGAATGCTTGTAGGTGGAACAGCAATGTTCTATTTGCAGGAGATAGCAAAAAATCCTAATAACGGTATAGCTTTAGTGTCGTACCAAGGTAAGGGGACACCAGGCCGTCTCCTACTTGAGAAAGGACTCGTATCATACGATGGAAAATCAAAGAAAAGTCTTGCAGAAGTAAACCATTTTGAATTTTCTGGGCACAGTAGCAGAACTGAGCTACTTGAAATTCTTAATAAAATCAAAGGGAACCCCGAAGTTTTTACAGTCCATGGAGATGATATGTCATGTATTAAATTTGCCAGCGAAATCAAAGAAAAGTATGGCTTTGATGCAATTGCTCCGGATAATGGGCAAATTGTAGAAGTTAATTGAGAATCTATGAAGAACTAGTCAATCTGTACTTATCTAACTGTACGAGAAAATCGCTGGAAACTATTTTATAATGTTAAATATTTATCCTAAACTGAATGCAGCCTATTAGTAAAACAAGATGCCTTGTTAGTTCTAAACTGGTTTTACTGATTGTAATTTTCAGCCTTTTGCTAACCAATTCGTTTGTACTTTACTCACACGGTTTGGGAACAAATCAGATATACTTTGGTGTAAATATGAAGGGCTACTATACAAGTATGCCTCAAAGCAGAACTACAGCAATTCCTATGCCCGAAAATTTTTTCGACCATAGCCTTAAATTGATTTCCGATGCCGGTATGAATCATGTTCGATTTGTATTTTATTGGGAATCTTATGTAAGAGACCCAATCAATTTTATGCTTGAATTAGAATCTCTAGCACAAGCCGCGGATAAGTACAACATAAATGTAATTTATGATAACCATCAATTTCATACCTCTTCATGGTTCAATCCACAAAGAGGAACGGGATTCCCTTCATTCCTCTTTCAAAACAATCCCGCTTATCCTCCTGGGCAGGGAGGTGGACCTAAATATACACCTGCAAAAGTATGGTGGACAGATTGGTGGAATCGAGCTGTAAAGGACGTTAACGGGACCGACGGATGGACTTTACAAGTCGAATTCTTCAAAAGAATAATTGATACTCTAGACAAGCATCACAGTACACTGGGTTACGAAATCCTCAGCGAACCTCAGGTTCACAATGTCGATCAATGGGAAAAAATTGGCAAGTATAATACATTTATGGTTAATGAATTGAGGAAATATACCAACAAAGTACTTGCTTACAGTATGAATATTCCTGTTGATCTAAGGGGCCCTATAAACTTGACAGCAGAAAACTTGGCCAAAATGAAGCCGGAAAACAGTACAAATGTAGTTTTTAAAATAAGCATCTATGGGTTGCCCACAGGTGCATATCAACAACAGAGATTGAATACTTTTCTTAAGGCTTCGAATATCACAGGAGTACCTTTGTACATAGGCGAATGGAACAATGTCCTAAGAGAGCAGACAATTAATGAAGAAGGGAACGCAGTTTATCAGATAAATCCTTTTCAAAGTGACATAAATCAAGAGGAGGCCAATCTTTTTGTTAAAACTTTTAAAGATCTTGGCATTTGGGGATTAGCGTATTGGAAGTGGGACTATATTACACAACAAACTCCAAACTTTAATTTAATTTCGATAGATGACAAGGGAGATTTGATTACCACTAAATACTTTAAACAATTACAAATTGCGTTGGAAAGTAATTATGGTAATATGACTAGCCATTAAAATTATGATGCAACTGTAAAAAATTTTAATATATCTTACCTTTCAGTACTGTGATGATTTTTAAGTGATAATAAAAAATACTGATCCATATAAAACAAGAAAATGCATAGTGTGCAAAAGAGAAATCATATTGCAGGAAAAATATTTTACATATCCCTTATCATTACAAAGTATTTGTTTGGATTGTTCTCTAAAAGAAATTCCTAAAATAATCGAAGCACTGGAAACGGACTTGGATAAAACAAGAGAGTTATTAAAGATAAGTAAATAATTTGATGAATAACACGAGAATGATTTTAGATTTTAAATTTAATCCCGAAATTAGTATCAATAGTGGCCAGATGTTTTTATGGGAAAAATATAAGAATTCATGGTATGGCGTATACGGAGACTATATTTTAAAATTTACAATCACAAATAACAATGTAGAATTTTGCTCGAGTCCAAAGTTTGATAATTGGGAACATTTTATATTTAGATTAGACGAGAATGTTCAAAATATCTTTTCCAGCTTTTCGAATGATACTATTTTGCCAAAACTGTTAAAAAGATATAGTGGCTTACGCTTGATACGCCAGGATCCATATCAATGTATGATTTCTTTCGCGTGTGCGAGTAATACAAACATATCAATGATAAGAATGATGTTGAAAAAATTATCTATGAAATTTGGTATTAAAAGACAAATTGATAATAAAATATTTTTCACCTTTCCATCAATGAAAAATATACATAAAGCCTCTATCAATGAATTATGTTCTTGTAGTGTTGGATACAGAGCAAAGACCATTAAATCAATTGCAGAGAAAGTTGTTACGGGAGCTTTAACAATAGATGAATTATATCAGTGTAAATATAACGATGCTAGAAAAATACTGACTAGCATTTATGGAATTGGAAATAAAATAGCTGATTGTATATTGTTATTTTCTCTAGAAAAGACAGAAGCATTTCCAATTGATGTATGGATGGGTCGCGCAATAATCAAGTACTACAAAAGATTAATTGACAACCGAAAATTGACTTTTATGAACGCAAATAAAAAACTAAGCAATAACCAATATTCAATCTTGTCAGAAATAATGAGAAACCATTTTGGAAACTATGGTGGATACGCACAACAATATCTCTTTTATCACATTAGAAATGTCAAAAAGAAAAAATGGTAACGTTAATCTTTAATAATATTAAAGACAATAATATTTTTTGTAATTGTATAAATTCATGATTTTTAAGACATTATCCAAACTCAATTTTCCATAAGGAAAATAAGTTATTTTTATTCTGTTTTTTTGAATTTGAATTTTCAAAATATTCAAATCCACATTTATCCATAACCTCTTCGAAATCATATTTAGTTTCCAATTTTTTATGGCTATGTATTAAAGCATTCTTAAATTTATCAATATACTTTGAATCCTTGGTATAGATATACCATAGGTTATGGGCGCCACGTAAATCAACTAAGTAATGATGTTGTTCGTTTGACATTTTGGTGTAGTATTTATTCATAATCTCATAATTTACATCAATCCAAGACGGTGTTCTCCACCAAGCTATCCTTCTAAATCCAAACTCCTCAAATTCTGCTGCCAGGCTTATTCCCTGATCTAAAGTTGTTATGATAACATCCGTAGACTTAGCTACAGCTTTTCTAAAATCAACTCCGGGGTCCATCCATCCTACAAATATTACATCATATTTTTGGTTCAGATCGAGTGATACGTCACTGATGTGAACATAATCTGGCTTTACCCTGTTAAATTCATAGAAAATGCCACCATCTTTTTCTATGCCAATAGCATCTGGTATAAACTCTCT
>DATEFQ010000078.1:0-7659 GCA_035280585.1 Nitrososphaeraceae archaeon | reverse complement strand
CCAGCCTTATATGTTTCATGCCTACTCTATATCTATTTGGGACACTATATATCCCCTTAGAAATAATTAGTCAGAAAATAAATTTAACTTTTGATACCAATATTGAATATATAGATATATCTCAATTATAAGACGCATTGTCTCATTTATGCTACGATATAGTTATTTAAAAAAGAGGTCATGATGGGATTTGGACCCACGACCTAAGGTTTACAAAACCTTCGCTCTAACCAGGCTGAGCTACATGACCATTTGATTAGGTTTTTTTATAACATAATTAAAATTTTGTCCCCTATATAGATAATTTACTTTAATTCGATCCAAACATAATTTCAGGTTTTATATAGTATCGTTTTGGGATTCAAGCTAGTTTAGAATCAACATATATTGATTCTCATCAAGTAGTTTGAAGGGTTAAAGCGAGCTTACCTTTTTTTACATTAAACAGCACTTGAATAATTCCGATTTTTCCTTTAATTCATCATATCTTATATATACATAATTGTTATTTCTTTACGACTAGACAACTTTGGCAGAAACCAGTATGGATATGGGTAAAGTTTTCCTCGACGGACTCATTGGGAATATAGTTTATGCGCTAGAAATTATAATAACATTAATTATCCTAGGAGTAATCGTAATTACTCTTATTAGTCTTCTCAGGGTAGCAATTTCTGGCATTAGGAGGAAAGATGGACAAGGTCATTTGCGTATAGACGAGGTAGTATCACGCCTGCTGCGAGGGTTGCTGATCTCCCTTGATATCTTGGTTGCTGCAGATATTTTGAAGACTATTTTAGTTCCATCTCTAACGGAACTTGCAATACTTGTAATTATAGTAATAGTTAGAGTTTTGCTAACTTTTTCATTGTCAAAAGAGATAGAGAGGCGAGAGGGACGCTCGAAGTAATTTCTGCGGTATTTATGCATTGGTAGATAGTAAGAAATGTATTTGAGCAGTCAAATCAATATAAATTAGAAAAAAACCTTGGGAAGATATCTTGTTGTCGTTACAATAGAAAATAAAAAGGAGATAGGAGATCCAGAAGGGGAAACAATCAAAAGGGATCTTATTTTCAGAAGTGGATATTCAAATATCGAATCAGTTAGATCTGCCAAGTGCTACTATATGATTGTCAACACAAAATCAGAAATTGATGCGAAAAAAGATGTAACAAAAATTTGCGAAGACCTTAGAATCTATAATCCTATTGTAAGCGAATGCTCAATAGGACCCGTTACAAAACTGAGAAAATAATTTGTGTCATGATACTTTTACGGAAAACCAAAATGATTTGTAGATCTACATTCTGTCCAGCGGTGTAATACCAACCAAACACAGATTTACCTTAAGTACAAGACGTACTGCTTCTACTAAGGAAATTCTTGCGGAAGAAGTATTGTTATCAATCTCTTTCAATATGGGTAATTTTTCATAAAAGATGTTGAATAGTGTAGCAAGCTCATATGCATACTGTGCAACAAGCTTAGGTTGCATGGCATTAATAGCATCCTCAATAATTATTGTAAATTTTGAGAGATGTTTAACTATTCGCTTTTCGATTTCGTTAGAAAGGTACTTCATATCTCCATAAAATGACTTTACGTTCGATTTTTCAATCAGACGGCAACATCTAGCATATGCGTACTGCAGATAGGGTCCAGAATTTCCTTCCAGACTTAACGAATCAATCATGTCAAATTTTATTTCTTTTTCTAGATCGTTCTTAATCAGACTATATCTAATGGCAGAAATTGCTATTTCCTCTGAAGTTTTTTCAAGGTCGTCTCCAGTAATTTTGGGATTACGTCTCATGGTCTCTTCTTTTGCTTTACTATAGCAAGTATCAAGCACATAGTCAGCATCTATGTAAATTCCCTTTCTTCCAGACATTTGGACAGACTTTTCACCTGCTGAACCAATCCCCAAGCTTTTTGCAGTTCTACTTGAAAGTAATACCGGACCATATGAAAAATGCCTGTATTCATCTGATTTCGGTGTAAGTTTATTTAGGATTTCCTTTATTATATTTTGTAGTCTTGATTGTCGATTATCAATCACCGTTATAGAATATTCAGCTGGAAAAAATATTGGGTGGACCACACTTTCTGATTTATCGGTTGTGGTAGACCACAAATTTGTATCGTCCCATTGTTTCACAAAAATTCGATAATTGAATATGTCCTCGATGGTTCCAACTTTCAGTAATGCATATGGAATGTCTTTTGCTATGTATGTTGCAGTATTATCGCTTCTTACAATAATTTTAGTTCCCTCATTAGAAGAATCAAATGTCCAACATCCAATATTATTACCGTCAGTTTCTTTCACAATTAATTTTTCATGTTGCAATTTTTCAAAGGTTTTTTTCCATAAATCGGATCTTATTATATGTGATTCAAAATTAAGTAAATCATATCGAGCTTTTATTCTCCAACAGGTTGTCAGCTGTTCTCTGAGGATTTTAAGTGTAATTTTGGAGGCAAATGAGTTTATCTTAGGATCACCCGATTCTAATTTTTTTAACAATGATTTCCTTTTTTCAATCAAAGATGGATCCTTTTCATATAGTTCATTTACCTTTACATAAATTTCGTTACCACAATACTTATCAAATTTTATGTTTTTGTCAGCTGGTTGTATTGGAAATTTTAAATATAAAAAACCAACGAGAAGATCAGCAACCTGAACGCCAGAATCATCAACATAATTCAGAACTGTTACATCGTGGTTTGTTTTCTTTAAAATTCTATAAAGCGTATCCCCTATTACGACATTTCTAAGGTGCCCCACGTGTAATGCCTTGTTCGGATTAACACTCGTGTGTTCAACAATCACTTTTTTGTGCTTACCTAAATCTAAATAGGCGGGATTATTTGCCAATATATCAAATAATATCTCGTTACCAATTAGATCAAAGTTTGCCTTAAAATTAATATAGCCACTTTCATGTGCCGAAACAGATGAAATATAGTATCCAAACTCTGGTTTATTTTGGTTATAATTATGGTGGTATTGCTCAACCAACAATGAGGCAATTTCGTAAGGTGATTTTTGCAATTCCTTTGTAAGCAAAAATGCAACATTGCAACTCAAGTCCCCAAAATCTTCATTTGGCGGTTCTGTAACAGTGTATGATTTGTTTTTAATATTAAATTTCTCAAGTGCAAATTTGATTACTTCATTGGCCTGAGTGGCAAATTTCTTGAAACTCATTTCTTATCTTAAATAATTTAGATTTACGTAGTCAATCGCATCACACAATCCTACTCCTTCCTTGCCATCCACAACATGATCTGCACTAACCTTGACTGCTGGATCTGCATGCCCTAGAGCTATACTAAGGCCGCAAATACCAAAAACGGAAATATCAGTTTCACTATCACCGATGGCTACAACTTCATTTGAATCAATATTAAGGAACTTTAGAGCTAGGGCGAGGCCTTTAGCTTTATTGACACCTGTCTTATTAATATGATATGCATATTTACTGTCCACTAAGTCTAGATCTAATTTCCTTTCTCTTAGTATTTTCTTTCCTTCATTTATATCAAAAGTCCTTTGCAATACAATCTCCGAAAGCCTTGGAAATACAGGTTTAATATCCACATTAGAGATAAATTGTTTTAAAATTTCGTACCCCTTTGAACACAGCTCTTTATTTCCGAGAATAGTATAATCTGAAGGCCCTTTAGCCACAACTCCACCATTTTCTCCTACCGCCACTCTAGTTAGTCCCAAAAACACAGACAAGACATAAGCCTCAATGCAGGAACGGCCAGTAACGAAAAATACTCTGTAGCCCATTTTTTCAAGAAACCTCATTTTTGACACTGCTGGCAGATAGATCATGCCGTTTCCATTTTCGGTTAATGTTCCATCGATATCTATTGCAAATGCTTTAATTTTCAGATCATAGTTCGGCAATGGCAATCTACTGAATTATTGTGTTAATATTTGCGTATGATTAACTTTACTGAAACATTATTAAACAATTATTACTTTTTAATGCTTCTTGTCATCAATGGCAAACGAAGCATTTACGGATGACATTTACGATTAAATATTTCATAAAAGTAATATTGCCTTGGGTCCGTGGCCCAGTCAGGATAGGGTGCTGATCTTTGAGCATAAGCCTCCGGAGCCAGAGTTCATGGGATCGAAGCCCATCGGACCCGTTTTTCTAGTTAATTGGAAATCCTTATATGAGTAAAAATTGACTCGGTTAACATCAATATGAATACTGAATTGGTAGTACTACGTGATTATGATAATCAATTAATGAATCGGAGAGAACTGCATGTTATTTTTAGGAATGCGCCTGGGAACATAAAAAAGAAAGAGGCAATTCAAACTATATCTGACGCAAATAAAGTCGATCTTAAGACAGTAGTTCCGATAGAAATCAAATGTAACAAAGGCAGCACTGATGTTAATGCCTTTTTTCATATTTATGCAGATGAAAAAACAGCTAACGAAACTTTACCAAAATACATATCAATGAGACTTTTGGAAAAGACTGAAAGAAAAAAAATCATTGATGAAGAAAAGGCACGAAAACTTAAACAAAAGCAACAGAGTTCAGAAAAGGGCAAGGCAAAGTAAAATTCGAGGAGATACTTATGACTGATAAGAAGAAAGATTCAAAATTTCAAATATATTCATTTTATGATATTTCCGGTGAAAAGGTAACTCGAAAAAAACGAGATTGTCCTAGATGTGGAAGAGGTGTTTTCATGGCAGAACATAAAGATAGAAATACGTGCGGTAAATGTGGTTTTACGGAATTCAAACAAAAGACAAAATAAACTATGATCGCAACTGATTTTGATTTAGGAATAATTATGCTTCATATTCATGAATATTTATTCCTAAGTTAAATATCCTCTTCACTAACAATATCCAATATATCGAAGAATTGGCACTTGCATTTATTATCAAGTATCTGACATAGATTTGGTGATATGTCTTCATCCCCATCAATAAATCGCCTAATTGGAAAACCATTATCACATAATATTGTTAACTCTAATTTTTTTTGACCCCTTATTCTGGACTTGAGTTGATATATAAATTTCCAACTTTTGTTCCTTGTACTGGTCATTCCTACAATTCTAATTCCTGAATCATTTACTAACTTCAAAACTGATGCTTTTAGGTTATCTTCACAAGAGACCAGTGTTCTGACTTTCACTGCGTAAAAAGGCACCGTTTTGGGTAAAGTTTGAAGTTTCTCTTTCATGTAGAATATGAGTCCATTGGATCTCATTGAAAACTCATGCTTGAAACTGACCATTTTGGAGTTTTTAATTGACAAGTAAAATGGTCTTCCGCTGCCGAGTACAAGACTCTCCGGTTCTTCCTTCCCGAGAGGCCAAAAAGAAATGGACTCGGTTTCAAAAAGATTCATCAATTTTTTCTTTATGATATTTTCTATATGACTACAATTCACTTTTAAAGAATTATCGTCGTGGCGATAATTGATTCTAAATCTTTTCGGTTTCATGTAACGCCCACTCAAGAAAATAGTACTTGAATTGACAGATACATTCGTTTCAAATTTTTTCCCGATTCCTAGGTTCACACTAATGTCAGGGGAATCCAAATCAATTTTTTTATGCGAAAGTTCACCAAAATTTTTTCTAATTTCACGCAAGAGACTAGTTTTAATGTTCTCCTTTCCCCTTATTTTGTACCTTGATCTAAACTTATCTTCGTTATCATAAAAGCTATGATCTAGTATCAACCCAATTAGGAGAGTATGATATTCATAGTCCCTCGTTGCCTGAATAATTTTAGAAGATATTCTGTGAATTTGTTTCCTCATTCCATGACAAATTTCGCAATCCTCATCTTTTCCCTTCTGGTGAAGGCGTGAAATAGATTGTCTTTTTAAACACCAATCACATAAATTGTAATCAAAATTTTTCTTCAAATAATTGTTCTCTTTATCCGATTCCCATCCGCCTAAGCATACCTTGCATTTGTCTACCTTTGCTCTGTTTAATCATACTTTTTGAGTTATTGAAATTTTTTATAAGATCTTTGACATCGTGTTCGGCTACTCCGGAACCTCTTGCTATCCTTTTTCTTCTTGAATCATTGATTACTTCAGGATTTTTTTTCTCTTCATTGGTCATCGACTGAATAATATATCGCCATTTCTCCAGTTTACCTTGAATCGCATCCAATTGATCTTCTTTGACCACTCCTGACAGCCCTGGTAGATTATCAACAATGTTTCTAAATCCCATTTTTCCTACACTTTCCATCTGGGCATAAAAATCCTCTATTGTCATCTTACCACTTAATACTCGCTTAGATTGATTTTCATCTGCCTGTATTTCCAAGTCTTTGGCTAACTCTAAAATTGCTTTTATGTCTCCCATGCCTAACAATCGCCCTACAAATCTTGTTGGGCTAAATACTTCAAGGTCATCGATCCTTTCACCATTCCCTATAAAGAAAATTTTTGCCCCCGTAACTGCTGATGCCGCCAACGCGCCACCCCCTTTTGCGGTTCCATCAAGCTTTGTAATAATGATACCGCCCACCGGAACCGTGTCGTGGAATGATTTTGCCTGATTATATGCTTGCTGCCCTATTGTTCCATCTATCACTAATAATATCAACTCTGGTTTTGAAATTTCATACATCTTTTTCATTTCATCTAAAAGCTCTGTCTCGTCTTTATGTCTACCAGCAGTATCAATAATTACTACATCAGCTCCTGCTTCCCTAAAATATCCAATTCCATTCTTAACTATTGAAGGAGCATCTTTCGTTGATTCATCTCCAAATACCTCGACATTAATTTTAATACAATTCATTTTAAGCTGGGTAAGAGCGCCAGGTCTCCACGTATCTGCTCCTACCACTCCTACATGGTATCCATGTTTCGTTAACCATCTAGCCAGCTTAGACGTTACGGTTGTTTTTCCGCTACCTTGGATGCCAAACATCAATACAGTGTTGAGTTTTCCCGGAACAAATGAAATTGCTTGTTCTTCAGGGTGATTATTTTGTGCAGCTAGTTCGCCCTTGTATCCCATCAATCTGGAAAGTTCATCATAAAGGATTGAAACGATGTGGTTCTTCCTTGATAAACCCTTGGGAGGAGATTCCTCTAGGGATCTTTTTTTCAGATTTTGGGTTATAGCTAATACCAATCTAACATTAACATCGGATTGAAGAAGGGCTCTTTGTACATCCTTACATAAAGAATCTATTAATTCTTCATTTACATCTGATGCGCCCACTAACTTTTTTAAAGCTGCCCCAAGACTTGAGCGAAGGTTCTCTAGCATTTATTTATCTATTAATTCATATTCTGTTATTTCAAATATTCCATTATCACCGCTCCATTTAACTATTCCTTGTTTGATCTTCAATTTTTTCTTGTAAATGGGGCAATCAACAACAATTGTTTCGGCCTCGCCTCCTTCAAAATTTAGATTAAATCCATATTTTAAAGACAATGATTCAAGTTTTTTCAGGTTGTTATGATTCAAGACAGTTCCGAGCCATTCTCTGCCCAAACCCAATGCCGAAACAGCAACTATAACAATTTCAAAATCTTGGTCAATTATCTTATGTAGATAATTACTTGGTTCTAAATTCCATAATGGTGAAAATACAGATATTCCCAATTTGTTACA
>DATEFQ010000077.1:0-9573 GCA_035280585.1 Nitrososphaeraceae archaeon | reverse complement strand
GGAGTTATTAAACAGAATAGTAAATTTTCCTGAATTTATTTTGAGTAATAAATGAATAAAAAATAAGTTTGAATTGAAGGATTTTTGAACTATTTCTGAACCAAATTTGAATAATAAATACATTTAAGAATTATGTGTTGGATGGCAAGCTCAAAAATCGTATTTTTCCCCATATATAATATTATAAATGACCGGGTTCCCTGCTGGTTGGAGTAAAGTTAATTAAAAACAAAGAAAACCCATTCTCATTAATATGGTTGACAAACAAAAAATCCAAAATATCGTTGACTCCTCTAAAGGCAATCCAAAAGTTATAACAGAAGATTCATCAAAAGAAATACTTGGCGAATACGGAATAAGGGTTCCACATTATGCGCTTGTTACAAATACTGATGAAGCAGTACAAAAATCAAAGGAGATTGGATTCCCGTTGGTTGCAAAAATAGTTTCAGCAGACATCTTGCACAAGACTGACGTGGGTGGTGTTAAAGTGGGATTAAACTCCGAAACCGAGGTTAAAAAAGCATTTGATGAGATGTATTTTAGGCTTAAAGAAAAATTTGATGTTAAGGGAGTTTTGTTAGAAAAGATGGTTCCAAATGGTGTGGAATTAATTATAGGGCTCCAAAACGATTCACAATTTGGGCCTTCCATAATGGTCGGTCTAGGCGGTATTTACACTGAATTATTTAAGGATGTTTCATTCAGGGTTCTTCCCATCACAAAAAATGATGCATCAAAAATGTTAGATTCTCTGAAAGGAAAAGACATTCTCAAAGGCTTTAGAGGCTCAAAACCGATTAACATTGATATGTTAACTGAAGCGATTGTAAATATTGGGTCGTTAGGAGTAGACTTGGCTGGAAAATATGAGAGTATCGATTTTAATCCAGTCGTGCTATATCCCGATGATTATTTCGTTGTAGACGCGAAGATTATACTCAGGGAAAAATCATCAGATGATGCTATCTCAAAAGCCGTTCCTGATTCAAGTCACATGGAATTATTCTTTAATGCTAATTCCGTGGCTTTAATAGGAGCATCACCAGAGCCAGGTAAGATAGGAAATTCTGTCATGGAAAGTCTTGCAAAACACGATTACAAAGGAAAGGTGTATCCAGTAAACGCAAAAGGTTATTCCGAGATAATGGGTGTTGAGGCATTCAAAAATCTATTGGACATAAAAGATCCGATAGATGTTGTCATAGTAACTGTTGATCTTAAATTCGTTCCAGATCTTCTTACAGAATGTGGTAAAAAGAATATCCACAACATGGTAATAATATCCGGAGGTGGTAAAGAATTAGGTGGTGAACGTGCAGCTATTGAGAAGCGAATTCAGGATCTATCTCGAGAACTAAAAATTAGAATTATTGGTCCAAATTGTATCGGTATATTTAATGGAGAAAACAGATTGGATTGTGCATTTCAAGGACATTTACGAATGTTAAGGCCAAAGCAGGGCAATGTTGCTTTTCTTTCCCAAAGTGGGACCGTCGGTATTGCGTTTATGGAGACATCTGATGCCTTCGGTTTAAGTAAGATGATTTCTTATGGTAACAGATCTGACGTTGATGAAGCTGACATGATACACTATCTAGCTCAGGATCCTAATACTAATGTAATTGGTCTTTACGTGGAAGGCCTTGGCGATGGTCGCAAATTCATGAATGCGGCTAAAGATGTAATAAAAGAATATCAAAAGCCAATTGTAGTATTCAAGAATGGGCGTTCGATGAAAGGCGCAAAGCAAGCGGCTTCTCATACGGGCTCATTAGGCGGTTCGTTTGCAGTGATAAGCGGAGCCTTTGAACAAACAGGAATCATTTCCTTGGACAGTTATGAGGAACTAACTTCTGCTCTTAAGGCTTTGACATGGCAACCAGTTCCAAATGGAAATAAAGTTGCCATGGTGACAAATGGGGCAGGACCAATAATTGCAGCAATAGATAATTTTGAAAGGTTAAATCTGGAAATGGCTCAATTAAGTGATCAAACTATAAAAGCATTCAAGGAGCATTATCCTGCCACTTTCGTAATTGGTAATCCATGTGATGTTACCGGCTCTGCAACTGCAGACGACTATCGATTTGCAATTCAATCATTCCAAGACGATCCCAATGTAGATATCATCATGCCATGGTTTGTGTTCCAAGATGATCCTTTAGAAGAAAAAATAGTGGATATCTTAGCAGATTTTCAAAGACAAAAGAAAAAACCAATGCTTGTAGGTGCCATGGGGGGTCCATTTACTGAGGAGATCTCAAAAAAAATTGAGGCATTCAATATACCTGTATATCATTCTGTAATTACCTGGATTACTGCAGCCGGAACTCTGGCAAAATGGAATAGGATTAAGGAAAGCATAAAATAATATTCTCCAGTTGCAGTCAATTTTTCTAAAAACTGTTTAGTTTTTCAAAAGGTTATTATAGTTTATTAGGAGAATGTACTCATAATGGAAAGTACACACCAAACGCAACTGATTACAATAACTCCGAAAGCAGCTGAAAAAGTCGTGGAGTTCATGAAACAAGAGAATAAGGATAGTTTGTATCTTAGAGTTTATGTCTCCGGTGGCGGATGTTCGGGTCTATCTTACGGAATGGGTTTTGAAGAAAAACCAGATGAAGACGACAGCATAATTGATCAGAATGGCATTAAAATGATTGTGGATAATTACAGTCAAAAATACCTTAAAGGTACTAACATTGATTATATTGAGAGTCTCATGGGTTCTGGTTTTAAGATAAATAATCCAAACGTGACCAAGTCGTGTTCATGCGGACATTCCTTTTCAACTGAATAAAAGGATTTTTTTAATTACTTTTTTTAGATGTTTTACTGTTCGGTAGTTTTTAAATCTAAATGAAGGGCTAAGGCCAAAAGCCTCTTATTTTTATAGCATCCACAACTCTATTTAGCGCAACGATCAAGCTTGCTTTTCTCATGTCGGTATTGCGTTTAAGGTGAGTATCATAAACGCCCAAGAATGCATTCGTGATATTTCTATCCAAACGATCATTAACTTCGGCTTCTGTCCAGTAATCTCTCCGTAAATTCTGTAACCATTCATAATACGAGACGGTAACTCCACCACCGTTTGCCAGAATATCAGGTATCACCAATGCTTTGTTATTATACAATATCTTGTCAGCTTCAGGTGTTGTGGGCCCATTTGCAGCTTCAGCCACTATCTTGGCAGTGATTTTACCAGCATTATCCTTTGTAATTTGGTTTTCCAGTGCAGCAGGAATTAAGATAGTACAGTCTGTTTCAAGTAGTTCTTTATTGGAAATCGATTGGCTGCCTTGAAAATTTGATACAGACCCGTTCTTTTCTTTGTGTTTTCTTAGAGATATAGTATCGAGTCCATTTTTATTAAATATGCATCCCTTTGAATCGCTTGCCGCAATAATCTTTGCACCCTGTTCTTCAACTAACTGGGCAGCAAATTGTCCAGCATTCCCAAATCCCTGAACAACCACACTGGCATTTTTCATATCGATATTGAGTTTTTTGGCGGCCTCTCTAACAGTAATGGCTAGACCTCTACCAGTCGCCTCATTGCGTCCAAGAGAACCACCTATCTGAATAGGTTTACCAGTAATTACTTCAGGCTGAATGTAATTTCCCTTTATTACTGAGAATGTGTCCATTATCCATGCCATTTCTTTACCACCGGTGTATACATCGGGTGCAGGAATGTCCCTATACGGTCCTATAATGTCTGAAATTCCATATGCATATCTTCTTGTCATTCTTTCCAATTCTCCTTCAGACATACTCTTAGGATCGCATATTATACCGCCTTTTCCACCGCCATAGGGTATATTTGCAATGGCGCACTTCCATGTCATCCACATTGAAAGTGCTTTCACTTCATCTATTGTTACTTGTGGATGGTAGCGAATCCCTCCTTTAAATGGTCCCAAGGCATCGTTATGCTGAGAACGAAAACCTGTGAAAACTTTAACTGTTCCGTCATCCATTTTAACAGGAATGGAGATAGTTAACACTCTCTTTGGCTGAGCCAGAAATTGATGTAGACCCTTATCAAGACCAATCATATTTGAAACCTCATCAAGCTGCGTAAGCGCCATTTCAAAAGGATTGATTCCACTATTTGCAGAATTTGACATTACGTGAGTTGAAAAAATCACATATTTAAATTTTGAAAACGATAAACTAAAGTAATTTTACAATACTGTAAATCATCTGTTGATCTTGTCGAAAATAAGAAGCCTCAATTCTTCATCATTTTTATCCACATGGTCTATGCCCAAAGACTCTGCTATCATTTCAAGTTTATGACGTTCATTATCTACAGCGCCAGCTACACGCGGACCAAGATAATTAGATTCTTGATCAATTTTTTGTCTGAGCGTCTCATCACGCATTTTTTCAAATTCTCCTATTGCTTTCCCGATAGTCCTAGAAAACTCAGGTAATTTCTTTGAACCAAATAAGAGGACAACTACCAGTAATCCAATGATAAGCCATTCAGAACCGCCTACATTCATCATGAAATTTTCGAGCAATATGTAAATTTAATATCCAACAAGAAGAAAAATAAGTCTTTGCCAAAAAAAGTCGTCTAGGATAGTATCATGTAATTACTTCCTATAAATTCAACTTTCGGAGGTTTGTCAGTGGATTCAACATCATTGCCCTTAAAATTGACGGACTGACACTGTGTTCTCAAGATAAAATTCATTAACGTTAGCTATGTAAAGCTATGTCAATAGATGGTGCACACTAGAGAACAGATCGCTCTGGAAGTCCACGAATTTATCGAATTACTAAATCAAGAAAGTAAAGCAGGGGCTAGGATTATAGTTGAGGGTAAAAAGGATGAGTTGGCCTTGAGAGAAGTAGGGTTCAAGGGTGAAATTTTGGTGTATAATAATTTTAAAGGAATAATCAATTTTGTAGATCATGTATCTAAGAAGAGAAGGAAGGTCATACTATTGCTAGATAGAGATCGAAATGGCAAAAGCATGACTTCAAAAATCTTAAAAAAATTAGATGTATTATGCCCACATGACGGACTGTATTATAAAAAGAGGTTTGTCAAGATAACACATGGTAAGATAATGTGTGTCGAGAATCTTTCTAACTTTTGTTTACCGTTAGTAGAAAACTAGGTTTGTAAATTGCTTTCTAGCCATGATTCTTAATCTAAGTTTATATCTCTTGTAACTTAATTTAAAATTTGATGCAAAGAAGCATTGTGGATAGCTATCAGATAAGGAATGATTTTCCAATTTTTAGGAAAAAAATTAACGGTAAAGATCTGGTATATCTTGATAACGCTTCTACAACGCAAAAACCATATTCCGTGATTGATTCAATTACTGATTTTTATTCAAATTATAATTCTAATATTCATAGGGCAGTATATCAGCTCGCAGAAGAGGCAACAAAATTGTATGAGCATAGTCGTGAAAAAATTGCAAAGTTCATAAATGTGCAACCGGAAGAAATCATTTTTACAAGAAATACAACAGAGTCCATAAATCTTATCGCTTATTCTTGGGCTAGACCGGAACTTAAAAAAGGCGATGTTATAGCCATAACTGAAATAGAACATCATAGCAACATCGTACCTTGGCAAATTCTATCTCAAGAAATTGGAACGCGACTGGAATATGTAGGAATAGATGAAAGTGGATTTTTAGATCTTGAGCATATGATTGAATTAATTGCATCAAAAAAAGTGAAATTGCTCTCGCTAAGCCATATGTCAAACGTTCTTGGAACCATCGTGCCAATTGAAAGGATTATCAAGGTTGCTCATGAATACGAAGTGCCGGTTTTAGTAGACGGTGCGCAATCAGTGCCCCATATGCCTGTTGACGTTAATAAAATGAATTGCGACTTTCTGGTTTTTTCTGCACACAAGATGTTAGGTCCTACTGGCGTTGGTGTGTTATACGCTAAGAAAGAATATCTTGACAAGATGATACCATTTATGGGCGGGGGGGATATGATAAAAGAGGTCTTTAAGTTTCACACAAACTATAACGAGGTTCCCTACAAATTCGAGGCAGGCACTCCAAACATTGCGGATGTCGTTGGGTTTGGTGCAGCGATAGAATATTTAGAAAAAATTGGGATGGAGAACATTAGAAAACATGAAATTGTTCTAACAGAATATGCATTAGAATCGATGTCGGCGTTGAAACATGTTACAGTATATGGTCCAAGAGATGCAAAATACAGAGGTGGAGTTATTTCATTTAATATTGCTGATATTCATCCTCATGACCTTGCAACAATTATGAATGAACATGGAATTGCAATAAGGTCTGGGCATCATTGTGCTCAAGTGTTGATGCAAAGGCTTGATGTGCCAGCAACTTCAAGGGCAAGCTTTTACATTTATAATACTAAAGAAGAAATAGATAGATTTGTTAATGCTATTAAAGATGCAGGGAGAATCTTTAAGATATGAGTGATGATATATACAGGGAAATAATATTAGATCACTACAGGAATCCAAGAAATAAAGGCAAGTTGGAAAACGCTGATGTCACGGTTCATGATAGTAACCCTCTTTGTGGCGACGAAATAGATATTCACTTGAAGGTAGATAATGGAGTAATAAGCGATGTAAAATTTGAAGGTAAAGGATGTGCAATTAGTCAAGCGAGCGCCTCAATGCTGACGGAATTGGTCATGGGCAAAAATTTGGATATCGTCAAAGATTTGAAAAAGGAGGACATTCTCGAAAATATAGGATTAACAAACTTAGGACCTGCAAGAATAAAATGTGCACTTCTTTCACTTAAGGTACTAAAAGTAGGAATGGTGAAATATTATACAGAAAGTGATCCGAAATCGGCTGAGCAAATAAAAAATGAATCTTCACTTTATTGATTGATAGTTCGACGGATAAATTGTATATAATTCTAGTTTTTACTCAAATCTATGCCCAATTTTTTGGTTCAAGATATTTTGGGAATCATGATTGATATATCTCCGATCAATTCAGTTTATAACGATTCTTTGTATATTCATAATATTTACGATATTGATCTATTTTGGATTTTTTTCCTCAATAGATAATTTTATTTTCAATGCTTTTATCACTCTAAGTCCTGACCAAGAATTGCTCTATTTCTTTGTGGTCATTTCGTCTTTTGCAGAGGTAATTAACCTAATTTTTGTAGCCATAATTTTTACAGTCATTAGAAGAACGAGAAAAATGGGAATGATACTTCTTATAACAATTATGACACTAGCCATTTTGGTATCTTATATGAAACCACTCGTTGCTCAACCAAAACCTCCAGAATCAAAAAAAATACCTGTCCTACCAAAGGGATTTCACCTTGAAAGCGACACTTTACTTACTGAAGCACGAAATTTTTCATATCCTTCAAATCATACAGCGATGATAACTGCATTCGCGTTCATTGTCGGTACTATCTTGCAACAGAAAACTAAGAAAATTTTTTATCTAATCTGGATATTGCCGCCTATGATAATGATATCAAATTTGATTCTTGGATTAAACTATGTAAGTGATCTGATTGGAGGTTTACTAATTGGGTTAGTGATTTCAATAACCACCAGCAATATTCTAAAACTTGAAGTCCCTTTCATGATGAATCGATTTAAAAGTACTCCCCAATAGCTGACCTATAGTTTTTCTGCCATTTTTGGATTCAAGAGCAACCAGCCATAATTATACTCATCGTGAATATATCTTAAATCTTTCAGGTTGGGGATTAATTTATTCTTCTTCAAGGCCAGCATTAGCTCAGTATGTATTGCAGCACCTAATCTTTTTGCATCGTAAGTTGACTTCAAATTACGTGGCAACAAGATTCTCCAGGCAAACTCTCCTGATTGCGAGTTTTTATAATGAACTATAAATTGATCTATCATTGGATTAATTTGAGACATATCACTTATCTTACACGTAAGCTGTACCGGAAAATTTACCAGCCGAGCAGCGTCCACATTATTGATATTTTTCACCAGAATAAATAAATCAATTGACGAATAATTATTACTGGTAAGAATAATCGATTCGGATAAGGTTTAAGAATAGTTAACTAGACATTTTGAATGTAATTGACCATATCATCTAAAGTCGCTACCTCCAGTAAATGGACTGAACTAGAACATAACGGTGTAGCGTTCCCTCCAGATCATGTCCAGCGTGGAATTAATATCAAAATTTTAGGGGAGGTTTATTTCTTGAATCGTGAGCAAGAAGAACTCATTTATGCATGGGCAAAAAAGAAGGATACTCATTATGTGAAAGATCCCGTTTTTCAATCCAATTTTCTCTCTGATTTCAAGAAGGTAATACCCGATCGATTTAAGTCGGTTCAAAAAATCGATGATATCGACATGAGTGAAGCGTTTGGTCTGGTCGATAAGGAAGCTAGCATTAAGGAAGCTGAAAAAATAAGAATAAAATTGCTTCCTAGAGAGGAAAAAAAAAGGATTAGTCAAGAAAAAAAACTAGAGAAAGAAAGGCTAAAATCAATTTATGGAAAAGCAAAAATAGATGGAAATGAAGTCGACGTTGCCAACTGGCTGGTTGAACCCCCTGGCATCTTTATGGGAAGAGGTCTTCATCCATTACGAGGAAGATGGAAGCCCAGGATTACTCCCAGAAATGTAATACTCAATCTAGGTGAAGATGCCTCAGTGCCCGAGGGTCCATGGAAAGCTATTGTTCATGATCATAATTCGACTTGGTTAGCCTCGTGGATAGAAAATCTTACAGGAAAGAGAAAGTATGTATGGTTGCACGACTCATCTTACTTGCGACAGGATAACGATAAAGCCAAATATGATATAGCAAAAAAATTAGAAAATTACATTTTTGATATTGAAAAAGAGATTGTTAAACAGATGTCGCATACTAAGGATACAACCAAAAGAAAGGTAGCCACAGTCTGTTATCTAATATACAAATTGGCAATGAGGGTAGGTGATGAAAAAGATCCGGATGAAGCTGACACAATTGGTGCATCTACTCTTAGGGTAGAGCATCTTAAGTTCCCAGTAATTAATGCTAAGATTCAAATAGAATTTAATTTTCTTGGTAAAGATAGCGTTCCATGGCAAAAAACTCTTGAAATATCAAGCCCTGATACAAGAGCGCTTTACGATAATTTGTTGTTCTACATGCAAGGAAAGGATAGGACTGATGAAATCTTTGAAGATATTACATCGGCTAAAGTAAATATTTTCCTCCGTTCATTAGATAAAGACAATCTGCCTAATTTGACAGCTAAGGTTTTTAGAACATATATTGCTACTGCCGTCGTAAAGAAGCATCTATCTTCACCAATTTTGAAACTTAATAAAAATGAAAGCGAATTCAAAAAAATATACGTTGCAAAAATTGCAAACCTCGAAGCTGCAATAACCTGTAATCACAAGAAGGGGATAGACCTGAAGAACCCCGCTAGCAAAAAGTCATTGGAGAAATTTGAACAATCTGTAGCAAATAAAAAAGAAAAAATTAAACAAATAAATCTTGAATTGAAAGAGAAAATATGGAAAACAGAGATACAAAAATTCAAGAAGGAACAAAGATTGGAA
>DATEFQ010000076.1:0-6618 GCA_035280585.1 Nitrososphaeraceae archaeon | reverse complement strand
TCTTACCTTATCATAATCCAACAATTTTTCAGGCGAACCATCAAATGATACAAATTCAATAAAATTCTGCAATTTACTAGAGTCCAACTTTTGACTATATTCTTTGATAATTTGATTCGAACTTTTTTTGGACAATTTGTCAATAGCTCTCAACATTTCACTTAGAACTATCTTGTCTGTAATTCCGAGAAATTTTGCAAGGTATTCTTCTAAAATTGACCTGTGGTTGATAGCTATAATAAAATTAATTCCAAGTTTCCTTAAAAAGAACGAAACAAACTCTATTACTTCTGCGTCAGCATCTACCTCTGCAGAACCAAAAATCTCTATATCCCATTGATGGAAATATCTATATCTTCCCAATTGTGGTTCATCATATCGCCAAACACCTCCAAAAGACGATAATTTTGCCGGTAGTTTAAGATCTCTACGCATAGAAACGAATCGCGATAAACCTATTGTCAAATCGAAGCGTAAAGCTATATTTCTACCCCCTTTGTCCGTAAAACTATACGTTTCTTCAGTTATTGAAGGTCCGCTTTTTGCTTCAAGGGTTGATTGTAATTCCAATGTTGATGGTTCAATCTGATTAAAGTCAAAGATTTCTACAGTCTCCTGAAATTTTTCCCTAATGAAGGAAATGTTTCCTAATTCTTCATCTTGTAAATCCCTCATTCCTCGTGGAAGGTCTAAGTTCACAACCATGAAAACCGTGTGTCATCATTTAGATTTTGCGATTAGTTATAATAAACCTAGACAAAAACAAGGGTATTATTGGGTGGGTTCAGATATCTTGAGCATGTCACAGATGCATATGTCGAGGCATTCGGTGAAAGTATTGAAGAAGCCTTCACGAACGCTGCTAAAGGGACTATTAATGTAATGTTTGATAACGAAAAAATTCATGGGAATCATAAGCTTGATATTCGAGTGGAAGGGGTGGACCACTACGAATTATTGTTCAACTGGCTAGAAGCAGTTTATCAAATAATGATAACAGATAATCGAGTAATGTCTAAATTCGATATAAAGATCTCACAAATTGACTCAAAATATGAATTAACCGGATGGGTTACGGCTGAACCAATAGATATTACAAAACATGGTTACAGAACTGAAATAAAGGGTATCACCTATCACGCCATGGAAATTCTACGAGAGGGTAAAAAACACACGGTCAGATTCATACTCGATTTGTAATGAACATAATTAACAAATAAAAAGAACTAATGCGTGGGACACCGGCAAATGTAGAATAAAATGCATGATATTTACATTCGCGAGAAGCATGTTATGTTACACTTACTACTCTTGGCTCTTGCCATTTAAATGCTAATTGCGGATCCTAAACATTTTACAAATCTAAATTCATAAACTTGGAATCCCGTTTGCCATCTAGATTCTCATTCAATTTTCAAAAATGATCTGATTACAAGATTTAAATATCAATTCCGATGATAAATTGTAACAATGAGCTCGAATTCCAACAAACCTACGCTAGTTGAATTATCAGAAAAAAACTTTGATGAAGTTATTGGTGGTAATAAACCCGTTCTTGTAGATTTTTGGGCAACATGGTGCGGACCATGTCAGTTCATGCTTCCAATATTTGACAAGCTTGCAAAAAAATATGAAGAAAAAGTCATTTTCGGTAGACTAAATGTTGATGATAATCAGGGCATAGCAATGAGATTTGATGTGTATGCAATTCCTACATTTATTGTGTTTATGAATGGAAAACTTATTGAAAAAGCTGTGGGAGCCGTTGGAGAAAAAGGACTTGAAGGTTTACTGGAAAAGTATCAGTAGCAGAAGAAAATAAAATCAGAATTCCAATCTTGTAAAATGGAAACTAGGTTTTATTTCATTTAAATTGGCACTTAATTTATATATATCCAAATGCAGGATCGGCCTCACGTTTTTTAGACAAGATTAAATTAAAAATTTCCTGTTCATCTTCATTAAGCCTATCTGAAAATCTATCTAGTAAAAGTTTTGCCTCTTTGCCATTGAGGTCAGTATAAAAAATATCTCCTTCATTTATCTGTCGACCGATTGTGGGCCCCTTAATTGAAAGCGCAACTTGCGTTCCTTTACTGGCAACTTCCAGATTTTTACCTTCATGTTGTATTTGATGAATCACTCCTACCCTCTTACCTTTCTCATTCATGATTGATATCTTCTGTCTTAATTTGCCTATCAGTATTTCAGCACCAAATACGGCAGGATTATTCCTTCTAAATACATATCCCTTCAAAAATTGAAATTTGCAGATTGGTGGTATTTCATTGAAAATAATTGAATCTTCATGGGTCTTTTCATACGTTACCCACTCCGAGTAATTTCGAACCAAATTATAAATTATTTTTTCGTCAAAAATTTTTACTTTTCTTTCAAGGGCTTCTTTCTCTGCATCTTCAAGTATCTTTACATTGAATCCGAGTACCACTCCAAGATTCCGCTCTTTTTCTCTAACGGCTGAGGCTGAAAGTATGTCCTTGCGTGTAATATTGCCCAAATCAGCAGATCTAATTGCTATATTCTCTTTTTTCAAAAGTTCAGTAATAGCTTCAATTGAGCCGATGGTATCGCACCTTAGAATAATACCATTTGATTCTGTTTGTATTATTGCTGATTTTATTTCTGCTTCAATATTCGATTTTAATCTTTCTTCATCCGCAGGATTATTGACTACATAGAGGGGACTACCTGCAAGAACATCCTCCAGATCAGGAGACGTTATTTTTAGTCCAGCTGCAGCAATAACCTTATCCACATGTCTAAATTTATCTCTTGGATCTCTCATTTCATCAAGTGGTTTTGGCAGAAGTAGTGCCTTGATTTTCGTTGTTGTAACGCTATCTTTTTTCCCAATGACAATTGTATCACCATGCTTTAGTGTACCATCAAGCAGAATAATATTTGCTGAAGGACCTAATCCTATTTCATTATTTACTTCAAGAACGATACCTTTTGTTTGAGTATCATGCCGTTCAAGTCTTTTAGACATGTATTGTTGTGTTAATCCTACAAGAACAGCTAGGAGCTCAGGAATGCCAGTTCCTATTACAGCGCTCACGGGGACAATTGCCAATTCCTTTGTAAAATCTTTCACACGCCAAAAGGCCTCTGAACTATATCCCAATCGAGAAAGGGCGCCCACTACATTGTAGACTTTTTCATCCAAGTACGATACAATTGTCGGTTCTTGAATTTTCAATTGTTCTGCGATTAAAATAGAGGTGTTTTTTTTCCAACCAGATATTTGATCTATCTTATTGAGTGCAATGACGAAAGGAACTTTTCTATTTTTTAAAATTTCTAAACTTTCTGTGGTCTGAGCTTCAAGACCTTTGTTAACGTCAACGACAACTATTGCTATATCTGCAGCTGAGCCTCCCCTCATACGAAGATTTGCGAAGACCTCATGTCCTGGAGTGTCGATTACTAAGAGACCAGGAACAAGATTTTCTGACTTGGACAGTTTATCGAATAGTTCTCCAGTTATTTCTTTAATTGTTTCAATTGGAAAATAGCTTGCACCAATATGCTGTGTTATACCTCCCACTTCTCTGGATTGAACGGCTGTGCCACGTATTCTGTCAAGCAGCGACGTCTTTCCAGAGTCTACATGACCTAATACCACAACAACTGGTTGGCGAAGTCTCACTTAATTAAAAATGATTTTGGACTCTTTTATGAAGCTTTCAACGGAATCAGAAGCATGTATTATGTTATCAGTGAAGCCAATCCCATAGTCTCCTCTAATTGTTCCTGGTGAAGCTTCTGTTGATTTTGTGTTTCCGATCATTAATCTTACAGTTGAAATCGCATTATTCCCTTCTAAAATACAGCCAACCGTTTTGCCAGAGCAGATGAAGGAAACCAATTCTTCAAAAAAATGTTTTTCTTTATGTGGTTCATAGAATCTCCTTGCTGAATCGAAATCAAATTGAAATAACTTGAGATTAACAATTTGAAAGCCTCTATCTTCAAATCTTGAAATAATTTTTCCAACAAGACCCTTCTTAAAACCATCCGGTTTGATGACTATTAGAGTCTTTTCCTGATTTGACATATTTTACACTTTACTTTTTGACCTTAATTCCGCCTTTAACATACTTTCGTGTCCATTTGAATTTTCGAGGGTCCCGTCTTAACCTCATGTTTTTCTTACACTTCGCGGAACAAGTCCATTGGATTGCTCCGTCATTTTTTACCAACATCAATCCCTCATCTGCAGGAATGTGTTTTCCACAAAAGAAACAATTACGAAGAGAACCAGCTACTTTGCTCAATTGACTTCACTACTTTATTTTTCTAGCCTCTCGTTCAGTTTCTCTCAACATCAAAATGTCTTTCATTCTGATGGAGCCCTTGACATTTCGTGTTAGAATTCTACCTTTATCTTTTCCTTCTAGAACTTTTACTCTAACTTGGATTACTTCGCCTGCTATGCCCGTCCTCCCTACTATTTGTATAACTTCCGCTGGGGTTACCTTTACTTCTGACGCTTTACTCAATAATGAAATCACTCCTTCTTGTCTTTAATGTTGGCTAGTGTTCCGATAACTTGATCAACTATGTGTTGACCCTCTCCCGCATCAACAATTGTTGCAGCAGCTGATCCAACCTCAATACCGAGGGACTCGCCCAACTGTTGTTTACTAGGGACAAAAATATACGGAGTATTCCTCTCTTCGCAAATGATGGGAATATGGGCAACAACCTCAGGTGGTTGAACGTCCTCTGCTATTACTATCAATTTACCAATTCCCCTTTCTATTGCCTTTGTCGTTTCATTAGTTCCCTTTCTTACGCTTCCACTTTGCTTGGCTACCCTCACTGCCTCATATACTGCGTTTACAAGATCTTTTGGAGTTTCAAATTTTACATAAAACGGCTTACTCATTTTATTATCCATCACCCATTGGGATCATCTATAATCTACTGAATACAAGTAGAGGCGTATTAAAAATGTTGCCGAGCAAATTTTACTATTCACCTAAAGTATCTCTAATAATCCTAGTATATTCATTCACTTTTGAGTTGAGTAACATTTCGTCTGAAGATTCTCCATAAATTCTAATTAGAGGCTCTGTTCCGCTGGGTCGTAGCATTAACCAGCTCTCTTCATCTAACCAAATCTTAACTCCGTCAAGTGTCTCAGTTTTCATTGGACTCCCGTGATTCTTTACGTTATCTATTACTTTTTTAATCAATCTCATGTCGGAGCATTGAAACTTGGATTTATATTGGAACACTTTTGGAAGAGATAAAAACAACTCAGAAAGCGGCTTTTTCTCGGACGCTAGTAAATCCAGCATTAATGCAGTCGTCAGCGCTCCATCTCGTACTTGATTCAGGACACCATACATGAAACCACCATTTTCTTCCATTCCGATAAGTGCATTCTGCTTAACCATTTCACGCGAAACTTCCACACTACCAACTTTTGTATGAAAAACCTTTGAATTATTTTCCTGCGCAATTTTTGTGAGGATGTGAGTAGTGTTTATAGGGCATACAATTTTCGCACACGGGTGTTTAGTGGTGATTAGATATTTGGCTAATAATGTTCCCGTTCTGTCACCCCAGTAAACAGCACCTAATTCATCGCAAAATATGGATCTATCTCCATCACCATCATATGCAGCACCTAGATCAGATTCAGTCTCTCTTGCGATAGATCTTAATATATCTAGGTTTGATGGGGTTGGTTCTGATCCCCTTCCGGGGAAACTTCCATCTAATGTCCCATTAAGTGTTATTACTGTACAGCCAAGTCTCTTTGCCAGTAATGGCGCAACCAGATATTGAACGCCATTTCCTAAATCCATCGTTATTTTGAACTTACGTTGTTTAATCCTATTTACGTCGACTAATTTTAAAACATCATCAATATATCCATTAATTATCATTTCATCTTTGAATTTTCTACCTATTTTATTTGAATTGATAAACCTTTTATTCCTAAATATGTCTTCGACTACTTTCTCATCATCCCTTGATAATTCGACTCCATCTTTCGCTATGGGTTTAACCCCATTGTATTCTGGTGGATTGTGAGAGGCAGTTATCATAATCCCACCTTTAAAGCTATTTTTTTTCGTTGCATATTGCAAGCACGGTGTTGGCAAAATGCCTGCATCTACCGTATCTATTCCATTTGAATTTAAGACAGCGGTAATGATATTTAACACTATGTGACTTGAATTGCGACCATCTCTTCCGATCAAAATTGAACCATCACCATAATAAGCTCCCAATGTTTGAGTTACATTTACCAGGAATTCTAGAGTAAGGTCTTTCCCAAAAACCCCCCTAATTCCATTTGTCCCAAACAGTGGCATATTCTTATCGTTAATAACTAAACACCAATATATTCTAAAGAATAGATAAATTTGGCCGAATAACTTTAGGAATTCAATGCGGGGGTTGCCAAGCTAGGTCAACGGCGCAGGTCTCGACCAAATCGAGTGCGATGCTTAGAATGAATAACATTCAAATTCCTAGATCCCTGTTCCTTAGGGATTCGTGGGTTCAAATCCCACCCCCCGCACACAATGCATAAAAATATTTTGCTTTAGGATATTGTTCTTTCATTTATCTGTGTTA
>DATEFQ010000075.1:0-6786 GCA_035280585.1 Nitrososphaeraceae archaeon | reverse complement strand
CAGCATTAGAGGTGCAGGGTCATATCAAAAGACACGTGATACAATTTTGGATTATATTTCCGGACCATCACGGAAAGGAAAACCAGCTTGGAAAGATATCTGGATAACGATGACTATTAATTCATTGAATTATCGTACAGTCACAGATCTAGCTCATGAATGGAAGGACAAAGTCAATAAGATCGGCTTTCAGTTTCATACTCCATTTGTAAACGGAGATCCACTATGGTTACCATTTGGTGAAACAAGAAATGAAGTAGTCGATTGTATAATCTCGCTCAAGAAAAAATATCCAAGCTATATCGTAAACACTGAGAAACAAATTTCATTGATGAAAGGAAACTGGGGGGGCAATGGAACAATGCCAATTCAGTGTCCTTCATGGGCAATACTTTCTTTCGATCACAGAGGGAAGGTCAAGCAACCATGTTGTATTGGAAGTTCTGATAATAAAGGACTTAAACCAATATGTGAGCAATGCGGACTCGGATGTTATTCAGTGCTTGTAGCTCAGGGAATTAAGGGATTCTAACCATCATGTTGCAATCACCTAATCTGCAGTATCAAATCTATAAACATGTAAAGCATTTAAATAATTAACGTGAGTCGTCGTGTGTTATTAGTTTAAATTGGTTTGGTATTATGAACAATTAACGGTTGCCATTGGTTAGAGTATCTAAAAGAATTCTTCGCTTTAATTTGTCGCATGATTACAAGGACGATCATGCGTCTATTGACATAAACAAGTTTGTCTATGGCAGAAAAATTAAGTATAGTTGTGAAAAGTGTAGCTCCTCATTTACGACATGGAAAGCGTTGCATAAACACAAAGTCGAAAATCATTCGTATTGATGCAATTGAATTAATTACTTAGTCAGGATCTTCGTTGCCGGCGCATTCGCGATTGATGATTCAATTTCCTTTAATCTATCATCGAATCCCTCACTGCTGCGAATCTCTTCATATGAGGAGTCAGTGCGGAGTTTTTCTATAATTGCAACAACGTCGTCGTTCGTCACACCGTGTTTTTTATCATATTCAATGTATCGTAATATCTTTACTATTCCTCCGTATTTATAATGCATCTTTTTTTGATATCTTGTTGCGTCCGGTGATAATCCCTTAACATGTTTAATTACTGTGTTTTCCATATGTTTAATATGCCAATCTTTCATGGGAAAATTATTTCGAGTCAAAAGAATCAATAATATTAGTATTAAGGGCTATATAATACATTATTATTTTCTAGATGTATAACTGAACAAATATTACGATTTGCCTTATTAAAAACATAAATGTAAACATTTTATTCAGTGTACAATTAAAAAATTGAGATTCCATCTACAAATAATGGGTGGGGAATCTATTACTATTAGTGGGAATAACATTAAACAAAGTGGATTTTAAGATTGCCAAAAGTAACAAATTCAGAGTTGTAGTCGAATTACAAACCAGTCATCATCTATGATAACCCTGTAACAATCAAAAAATTATCTGCGCAAGTTTTAGAAACTTTATCTAGAAACACTAGACCATGTGGTACTAGTAAATAAAAAATTAATAAAATAACAAATTCCTCATATATCTAAGAATACGTACACTTAATATTCATTCGTGTGCAAAGAATTGTACTATTGGATAGAAATGGCAACTTGATTGCAAGAAAATTTTTTTCTTCAGCAAACGCATCAAGCTATGATAAGATTGTCAAATATACAACATTCGATAAGGATTCATCATGGAAAAAAGAAATGGTAGGCTTTATTGATGGAAATAATAAATTAATCCTAGATTTAGCATGTGGCACTGGGATACTTTCTACCTACATCAGAAATGTTTCCACTGAATCTAGAATAGTTGGATGTGATCTTACATTTGAATACCTAAAACTAGCAAAATGTAGGCAAAGTTATCTTCTCTTGACCAATTCCTTGGCGGAATTTCTCCCGTACAAGAATGATAGTTTTGACGTTATAATTTCATCGTATCTTGCTAAATATACGGAGTTATCTGTTATGGTAAGGGAACATTGGCGCGTCTTAAAAAAAGGCGGAATTGTAATAATTCATGACTTTACTTATCCCGATACCAAAATGATGAAATTTTTATGGCACACTTATTTTCAAATCTTGAATCAACTCGGCAAAGCAATAACATCTTGGAAGTATGTGTTTTCCAATCTAGATAAATTAATACAAGTAAATCCTTGGGTATACAAACTCGAAAAAGAACTTGGCGAGATTGGGTTTAGATCTATATCAAAAAGGTACTACACATGTGGTACTGCTGCTATAGTGTGGGCGAGAAAATTGTGAAAGAACAAGTTACCAGAATTAATGAATGGTTCGTACCAAAGTTTGGCCCAATAAAATTCAGGATTTTTGTAGGAATGATGTTCCTTCCGTATACGGGAATGTGTATTTCTTTTTCAATTATAGGATCTTTGATCTCTCCCACTATTGCATGGGATAGGATTGTTGCCATTATACTAATCTATTTTTCTGCGCTAGGAATTTCTGCGCATGCTGCGGATAGTATGGGATCAAAAAAAAATAAGCCTTGGGGAGACCATTTTTCAAATCACGAATTACTCATAATGTTAGTCTCTGGGTTAATTATAGCCTATGGGATTGGAACATATTACATCATATTTTTTGTACCATTATTACTACCTATGGCAATCTTGGAGGGATTTTTCCTCTTTGCATACAACTATGAAATATGGAACGGTTTTTTTCATAATGATTTGTGGTTTTCAATATCTTGGGGAAGCTTGCCACTTTTGGCTGGTTATATAATGCAAACTAATTCACTATCATATGCTCCATTGGTGCTATCTCTGGTAGCATTTTCATTATCATACCTTGAAATAAATTTTTCACGGAAATATAAGAAGTTAAAACATGCAAATGACCAGCGTGGATCTAAAAAGTTAGAATTGAGATTAAAAATTACAAGCATAAGCACCATATTATTCTCCGTTACGTTCTTGATTTTCCGAGCACTCCAGATCACTTTTTAATTTTCGATTTTGTAGTCAAATAGCATGTATAGAATCTGTCATGTCAAGAACCAACCTTTCACTATTGATGATATACACAAGCTTGAATCTATTTCAAATAAAATCCTTGATTTTGTTCAAAGATTACTATTGATCGATTTGGGAAATACGCAGTATCTTTTGGAAGTAATAAATGACACAGAAACAAAAATAAAAGTTACTGAGCAGATTGAAGAAAAAAACATAATCAAGCGTAAATCGTGCATAATTTCTTCTAAGAATAATATTTTGGCCTACGCAAATTCCAGAATATATTATAAAAAAATACCATTTGAGATTTTAAAAGAAATCCGTGGGCAAAAGTACGGTATTGGTAAAATACTACTCTCTCATCGACTCGAGGTATTTAAAAAAATCACCGAAATAGGTCTTACTAAGGAACTACATATTTTTAGAAACTACTCGCTATATCATAAGGAACAACTGATATGTAAGATAAATGAGGTTTTTCCTATGAAGGTACATAAGACAAGTACTTAATGGAATGTATTATCTTATTATAATCGATCTTTCAATATTAATGATTATTGTAATTAGGAAAGTGCCAATTAATTCAGGATTGACTTTGTCTTTTACCTTTTACTAAAGCATTAGCACTGTCCATATTGTTAATAAAGAGTTTACAACTCCTGAATATTTTGATACTATGGTCTATTATTGATGTTTTTCTTGAATAATAGGACCTCGGAATATGATTAAAGCAAGTTTGAAATCATATATACAAACATGATTGAATCTAGATCATTGGAACTAAAAAACGTCAAGAAATTTGATCTTATAGTCATCGGTAGTGGTGCCGGTTTAGATGTTGCCAGCGCAGCGGCGCAAACTGGTATGAAAGTTGCAATTGTTGAAAAGAGCAGAATGGGAGGAACATGTCTAAATAGGGGATGCATCCCTTCCAAACTTCTTATCCATAGCGCAGATATAGCAGAGGTAATAAAAACTGCTCATGTTTTCGGTATACAAGTTGAAAGGTTTACTATTGACTTTCGAAAAATAGTGGATAGGGTAAACAACATAATTGATTCAGATTCAGATGACATAAGGAAGGGGTTCAATCGTTCTGAAAATCCAAAACTTTTCCCATTAGATTGTACCTTTGTTGACGAAAAGACACTTTTGGTAGGCGGGGACAAGATAACTTCTAATATTATTCTAATTGCTGCTGGAACCAGACCTGCAATACCTAAAATCAAAGGGCTGGAAAGGACAAATTATCTCACAAGCGATGAGGCTCTTCGACTTCCTAGACAACCTAAAGTTCTGACAATTATTGGGGGCGGATTTATAGCCGCTGAGCTTGGTCATTTTTTCGGATCCCTAGGAACAAAAATCAACATAATTCAGAAGCACAAATATCTGATACATAATGAAGATTATGAAATCTCAAAAAAATTTACAGAAATTTTCTCTAGCAAATACAATGTATGTTTACAATGTATTCCAGAACGAGTAACAAAGAAAAATGGAAAATTCGTGGTCTCTGTTAAGAGATTTAGGTCTACCAAGTATTTGGAGATTGAATCTGATCAACTTTTATTGGCAACAGGACGTGTCCCAAACTCTGATACACTTAATTTATCAAACACTGGTGTCATCGTGAATGAAGATGGATACATCAACGTAGATAAAAATCTTGAAACTAATGTAAATGGTATATTCGCACTAGGTGACATAATTGGTCGATATCAGTTCAGACACAGTGCAAATTTGGAGGCTCAATATGCTTTTTACAACATATTAAATTACAAGAAAAAAATTCCAGTAGACTACAGAGCAATACCCCGTGCAATTTTTAGTTCTCCTCAAATGGCAGGCGTCGGATATACAGAACAGGAATTGAAGCAGGGCGGTAAAAAAGAATATGTCAAGTCAATTTATCGATATATAGATACTGCAATGGGGAAAGCGTTAGAAGAGAAAGAGGGATTTGTGAAATTATTAGTCAGTAAAGAAAACAGAAAAATTCTTGGATGTCATATAATTGGAAGTCAAGCTTCAATACTTATTCATGAAGTACTTGTGGCAATCAAAAGTGGAGATGGAACTATTGATAACGTTGCAAAGACAGTCCATGTTCATCCAGCACTGTCAGAAGTGATTGTAAGAGCGGCAGTTGCGATGTAAAAGAGTCCCATAAAACGAACCGTCGATAAGTAACTTATTTTATGATCTCAGTTACTACTATTGTCTTCTTCTTGCCAAATATTGGAAACATTATTAATGTATTTTCTACTTACACTAATGTGACGAGACAAAATAAGGTGAGGAGCTCTCATGACCAACGTGACGAATCCCCCTCAAAGAAAAATGAAATAGCCTCTACTTCTATTAGTCTTGATGATGAAACTGAATTATTAAAAAGAAAATTAGAAGCAGAAAAGGCACGAAAAAGAACTCGAGGTCCGTATAGAAAAAGTAGTGTGAATTAATATCTAGTTAATTCTATAAATTCTATGGGTACATGTTTTAATTGTGGTTTAGATATAGATTCCATACTTAAAAATAAGTATAATTTGAATAATTTTTACTCCAAATTAGTAACTAGTGTCACATTGTATCAAAGTGCCTTTGATTATCTAATAACTTTGCAAATGAAAGCAGGTAACCATCTGGATCATGTATGTGGAAATACCTTTCTCCCCATGAAGCGTTACTGGGTTCATTGTCAAACATTATTAATTGCGAAATGGTTTTATCATTCTTAAAATAAAAATATAATTCGTCAACATCTTCCGTATGTAGGATAATTTTTCCGGCAGTCCTTGTATTTCGCTCTTTATTTTTATGCCTTGTCTTCGATAGCTCCAGGTTTAGAAAATGATTAGAATTTCCAATTTCATAGCTAGTAAAGGGATCACTAGGGGAACCACCATAGGTAAGCTTAAAACCTGGAATCTTAGAATAAAACTTACAAGATCTATTCATCTCATTGATTACTAATGTTATTGCCGAAATTTCATGCACATTCATCATGGTAGCTAGATCATTGTAATAATGAGTTTATCATTATTAAGAATTTCTTATTATGGTAACAAAGTAGAATCCGAACGACTTAAATGAATGGATGGCTATAAGACAGTAATCCTTTCACCTGAACTAGTAAATAAGTTTATTTTGTCGAATTTTATACCGAGTGACGCTTCCTTTCCAATGCTCAGATCGTCTATACTGGAAGCTACGTTAGATATTTTCAGAGATTCTTGTCCCAGTTTTAGTTCGGCTACTGAATCATCTCCAAAAAGCTCAATATAAGTGACTTCTCCCTTTAGCTTAAGACCATCGAATCCTTCACTGTTTCTTAACACAATAATATCCTTTGGTCTTATGCCTAGGACGATATTTTCTTCCCTAGTTTTATCAATAATTGTTGAAAGTACTGCAGGGAGTTGGACCATTGATTTTTTATCATTTTTGTCGAAATCACCGTTATCAAGTTTGAGAAACATTGATTCATCCCTTACTACCTTAAATTTTAAAAAATTCATAGGAGGATTACCAATAAAACTTCCCACAAATTGATTTGCAGGCTCATTGTATACTTTCTGGGGAGAGCCAAGTTGAAGCATTTTTCCGGCCTCCATGATTGCTACGTTGTCTGCCATACTCATTGCCTCTGCCTGATCATGTGTAATGTAGAGAGTAGTAATCGCTACTTTTTTTTGTAACTTCTTAATCTCGATCCTCATTTCAGTACGTAATTTAGCATCTAGGTTACTTAG